>JANPNB010000543.1:0-5597 GCA_031427275.1 Alphaproteobacteria bacterium
GCGGTTTTTTGGTTTATAAATTCAAGCGCCGATACTGCACCGCCTCGGCTATGTGCCGGGTGGCGATGTCGTTGACCCCTTCCAGATCGGCGATAGTCCGCGCCACTTTGAGTATGCACGCTTATGGATGAACGCCCGGCATACCACGCCAAGTCGCATCACTTTCCTACCGGAGTGGACGTCGACCACTTCGCCCGGGCAGGGGACAGCGGAGGTTCCGTTCCCTCCGAGATCCGCGCCATCCGCAGGCCGATACTGGGATACTGGGGGGCGGTGGATCATCGCATCGATTTTGAACTGCTTGCCTACGCCGCGGCTGCCCGCCCCGACTGGTCCTTCGTCCTGCTGGGGCCGCTGGTTGCACTGCAGCGGGAAACAATCGACCACTTTCTTCGTCTGCCCAATGTTTACTGGCTTGGGCCAAAGTTATACAGGGACATCCCGGAGTACGCCCGGGCGTTCGACGTATGTCTGTTGCCTTTCAAGGTCAGCGATGAAGGCCGGTACTTGAACCCGACCAAGACCCTCGAATATTTGGCGACCGGCAAGCCCGTGCTGTCGACGCGCATCCCGGATGTCGAGCGCTTCTATGCTGACACCGTTGAGATCACAGGCACTCGCGAGGAATTTGTCGAGGCGGCGCGCTGCCTGCTGGAGCACGACACGGCTGAGAAACGCGCGCGACGTGTCGCCAGGGCCCAGGATTGTTCCTGGGAATCCATGGTGAATGCGATGTGGTCAATCGTCGACCAAACGATCTGCAGGAAAGCCGCCAAGGCCGGGCAAGGAAGGCGGTGAAGATACTCCATATCAGTGAACACTATGGCACCCTAGGTGGCGCGGAGCGCTATCTCTCGGAGATCTGCGCCGACCAGGCGAAGCGGGGGTGGGAGCCGATCGTCGCCGCATCACCCTCTGCGTCCCCTGGAGAGCCAGGATCGGTGCGGGTTTACCCACTGGAACCATCTTTTGGTCTGCGCAGCGCGCGGCGCGCGCGGAGATCCCTAGAACGTCTGCTGGACGTGGAGCGGCCGAATGTCGTACACCTGCATAACATCCAGTACTTTCTCGGGCCCGCACTGCTGCGGGTGCTTCGGTCGCATGCACCGGTGATACAGACGGTCCACGATACGCGGGTGATCTGCCCCCGCTGGCTTTCCAAGATTATC
Source organism: Alphaproteobacteria bacterium (assembly GCA_031427275.1). Classification (GTDB taxonomy): domain Bacteria; phylum Pseudomonadota; class Alphaproteobacteria; order Caulobacterales; family Caulobacteraceae; genus Phenylobacterium. Next base: position 1,170 of record JANPNB010000543.1, read on the forward strand.
CCCTCGGCCACGTCCCCGTGCCCGTTTCCCATGGGATTACACTGCTTTCGGCATCATTGCTACCCATTTCACCGCACACCAGCCAGTGCATTGGGGAATCTGTACAAGTTCGTGCTCGTCGGCTGGCAGTTGATGTTGCTGCGGCGGTTGGACCGCGTTCTTGTGCCGAGCGCCTATATTTATCAACAGCTACGGTTGAACGGATTTTCAGAGCACAAATTGGAGAGGATGCCACTTTTTTTGCAAGCAGACTTTGTCCCACCAGACCGTAATGCGACAAGACGTAACATCGTTTTTGCTGGCCGCATTGATGAAGCCAAGGGAATTCGCCAGTTCCTGGATTGTCTGGCCCGGCTGTCGACAACCGTGTGGACCGCGCAGGTGGCGGGTAGCGGGCCTTTTCTGACAGAGGCCAAGGCCATTGCTGCGCGGCTTGGTTTGATGGAGCGGATAGAGTTTCTGGGGCAGGTGCCTATGGATGCCCTCGCGCAGGTGTTGGGAGCGGCCCGCGTCGTAGTCATGCCGTCGTTGATGCCGGAGTCGTTCGGACTGACGGGGCTGGAGGCGCTTGCTTGTGGGGCGCCGGTCGTGGCATTTGACTCGGGCGGCATCGCCGAATGGCTGGAGGATGGTGTCACGGGCTTCCTGGTGCGGTGGGGAGACGTATCGGCGCTTGCGGCGCGAGTAAGGCAACTACTCGAGGATGATGCTCTGGCGGAAAGACTGGGGCGGCAGGGCCGGCAACACGCCGCACGGTTCGATCGGGAGCGCCACATGAACCGGCTGTGCGAAATTTACGCAGAGACCACCGCGGCACGTCATTACTCGGCTACAAGGTAACAAGGGAATCCACGCGTGCGTATTGCGATACTGCTTCCAGTTTACTGGCCGGCCATCGGCGGATGCGAAATTCATACGCGTGAACTTGTCAATCAGTTGTCCCGCCGCCACCATGTTGAAGTCATTACCGCGATCTCCAAGGACGAGGACAAGGAGAGGGGGAAGTGGTTCATGTGGTCGCCGCTGCTGGCGGCCCCTCCCCGTCCCGAGCAGTATGAAGATGGCAGGGTGCGGGTAACGCGCGTCGGGTTGCCGGTATGGTTGAAGATGTACCTATATTTTCTGCTGCGTATTGGCGGCACCGAGAAGCTTCCGCAGGGTCTCTGTCGCTGGGCCGCAAAGTATTTTGTCGCCGGTTACAAAAGGCAACTGCGCAAAGTGGTTGGCAAGCCGGACCTGATTCATGGCATTCATCAAGATTGCGCCTGGTTCGGCTATGCCGCCTTACAATTGGCCAATGAACTGGGTATCCCCTACGCCTACACACCTGTTTCCCATATTTACAGCGCCGATAAGGCTATCGCCGGGGAGTATGCGGTTGAAGGGCCGGCGGCGTCGCCGGATTTACCCCCTGTGTTGAGGGGTATCTTCGGGAAAATGTTTCTCCACACCTGCGGGGGCGCGAATGTCGTCTTCACCATGACAGACGCGGAGAAGCTCTTCTTGGAGAAGCAGAAGATCAATGACAACGTCCACACCATTGGCGTAGGGCCCGTTTTGTCCCCAAGGCCGGCGCCGGATGTTCGCAATACATTTGGCATTCCAGCGGATAGTCCGCTGATCCTGTTTTTGGGTCGGATTAACCTCGCCAAGGGGGTTGCGATCGTGCTTCAGGCTACGGACATGGTATGGCAGGAGGCGCCCGATGCATACTTTCTGTTCGTGGGGCCCTTTGAGCGTGGCAGTGAAGCGATATTCGCCTCTCGACGGGACCGACGCGTGATCACCACCGGAGCCGTCGATCTGGAGCAGAAGACGGGTGCCTTGCAGGCCTGCGATTTGCTGTGCTTGCCGTCAGTGAATGAAAGCCTGGGGGGCGTCTATCTGGAGGCTTGGTCGTTCGGCAAGCCAGTCGTGGGCGCCACGATTCCGCCGTTTCAGGAGCTGACCGGCAATGGCCAGGGCGGCGTCGCCGTCGAGCCTACCCCGGAAGGTGTTGCCCGGGGCATCCTGTCGCTGTTGCAGAATCGGGAATTTGGCCGGCGGATGGGGGAGTGGGGGAGAGCGCGCGTCAGGAGCCAGTACAGCTGGGAGATGATCGCCGGTAAAGTCGAGGCCTGCTATGGCGAGATCCTTCGTGAGCAACACGGGAGTGCGGAGGCAACCTCCTGACATGAGCGGGCCCGTCTCTCACAATCGTCCGTCTGTTGTCCCGATACACTCCCGGACACCAACGTTGTCCGGCGAATCCATTATTTGCATATCCTGGCTCAATTGGGACTGGTTGCCACTAGTCCCTCAGCAGATGATGATGCGATTGGCGAAGCATAATCGCGTGCTCTACGTAGATCCCGCGATTGCCCTGACGACCTTCATTGCTCATCCCGCACAGGCTTCGTTTCTCGCTGGCAAGCTCAAGCGCTGGATGGGGGGGGTACGGCAGGCCGCAGAAAACCTGTATGTGTACTATCCACCACCGCTGCTGGTTACCCCCGGACACCTGCCGGCCAACGATGCACTTAACCGGCGCTGGCTGGGTTGGGCAGTGAGACGCACTGCGGCGCGCCTGGGATTCCATAACCCGATCCTTTGGCTATATGACCCATACATCATCGAGCCAAATGGGCAGTTCGGGGAAAAGCTGGTCTGCTACGACTGCAACGACGATACCAGCAGCTTTGCCACGCTCGATTACAAGCGGCGCAACATGCAGGCGATGGATGCCAGCCTGACCCGCCGCGCGGATCTTGTGCTGGTCACCTCGCGCGAGCTCTATCGACAAAAGCAGACACTGAATGCCCATGTGCATCACCTTCCCTCCGGCGCCGACTTCGACCTGTTCAACAGGGCCGTTAGCGAGGATTTTCCCGCACCTGATGACCTGACTGGCATATCGTCGCCTGTGGTGGGCTATGTTGGTGCATTGACCAATTATCGTATCGAGTGGGAATGGATCGAGGCGCTCGCTCAAAGCATGTCCGAGGTGACGATCGTGCTGGTCGGGCCGCCGATAGAAGCTCCGCCACGCTCGGTAACGCGCTTGGCGAACGTGCGCTTTGTCGGATCCAAGCCGCCGGCGGAACTGCCCCGGTATCTCAAAATGTTCGACGTGGGGATCATCCCATACAAGGGAGAAGAGTTTCTCAAGGGCTGCCAGCCGACCAAAACTTTCGAGTATCTGGCAGCAGGGCTGGGCGTGGTGTCCGCGCCGATCCCGGAGCTCGTTCCCTATGCCGAGGTTGTACGTTTCGCCGCCAATGCAACAGAATTCATTCACCAAACGAGGGAGATGCTGAAGATCGTGAACGGATCGGAGTTCCGCTCCCGTTGTGTCGAGATTGCCAGAGGCCAAACGTGGGACGCGCGCATCAAGGCCGCTAGCGGGTTGGTGCGCGCCAGCCTTGCACGGAAAGCCGGGGTTGCTACCATTTCCGTGAAGCCGAATGAATCATGCCGGGATCCGCAAGCGCTATGACGACAAGACCGAAACAGACCGAGTTTCTCATCCTGGGCGCTGGACCGACCGGCCTGGGTGCGGCATGCCGTCTCCAGGAGAAGGGCCAAGATTGGCACCTGCTCGAAGCGAGTTCAATCTTCGGGGGGCTGGCCTCCTCCTGGGTTGATGCGCAAGGATTCACCTGGGACATTGGCGGTCACGTGCAGTTCTCGCATTACGACACGTTCGACCGCTACATGGATCAGGCGTTGGGTCCCGACGGATGGCTTACGCATCAGCGGGAAAGCTGGGTGTGGATCAGGAACCGCTTTGTGCCGTATCCATTTCAGAACAACCTGCATCGTCTGGACGCGACAGAGCGTTGGCGTTGTGTGCAAGGGCTGTGGGAAATTGCCCGACGCCATACCTCGGCCGGCACGAGCGCCAGCCCGCCAGCACACTTTGGCGAATGGATCAGTTCCACATTCGGCGAAGGGGTCGCCGAAGTCTTCATGCTGCCGTACAACCAAAAAGTGTGGGCCTATTCTCCTCAAGAACTGGACTATGGATGGGTCGGAGAGCGCGTCGCGATCCCGGACTTCGGGAGGGTGCTGCGGTCGGTGTGTACCAACGAAGACGACGTATCATGGGGACCAAACGCCGTATTTCGGTTTCCCCTTGCCGGGGGCACGGGCGCCGTCTGGAACGCTATCGGACAGTCGCTTGACAGGCGGCATGTCAGCCTGGAATCCGAGGTCGTCTCCATCGACGTCGGCGAGCGACTGGTGATGACGCGGAGGGGCGAAAGTTGGCATTATCGCAAACTGATCAGCACGATCCCGCTGAACCGGCTGATCCGGCTTGCGCCGGGCGTGGTCGAGCCTCATGTCGTCGATCAACTGCGATTCTCATCGACGACCGTAATCGGTATTGGAATATCAGGAGCAATTCCCGCACATCTTGAGACCAAGTGCTGGATGTACTTCCCGGAG
>JANPNB010000544.1:0-1775 GCA_031427275.1 Alphaproteobacteria bacterium
ACGCCTCAACCGGTGGCGTTAGAGTCGCTTACGACATCGGGTGACGACAACTTGCTTGGCGTTCTAGCGGCATTCACCATCAACGGCACAACGCTCGAATTGCCCACTCTGCCGCCGATCAAGCGCGATCCGCAGGTCACGTTTCTCGATCGCTCCGGCGCAGTACTGGGCGTGCGCGGTGGTCGCTACGCCCCGCCCACCGACCTAGCCAAATTGCCCGCCCACGTGCCTGCCGCCTTCGTTGCCATCGAGGATCGGAGGTTCTATGAGCACACGGGTTTTGATCCTGTCGGCATTGCGCGGGCTCTGATGGCGGACCTGCGCGAAGGTCAAGCCCGGCAAGGGGCCTCGACCATCACCCAACAACTCGCCAAGAACCTGTTCCTGACCTCTGACCGCACCGTTGAGCGCAAGGCACAAGAGCTGCTCTACGCCATCCAAATGGAACGAACCTATTCGAAGAAACAGATCCTGGGGCTATATCTCAGTCGGGTTTATTTTGGCTCCGGAGCCTACGGCATCGAGGCCGCGTCTCAGCGCTACTTCAACAAGCCCGCCGCGCGCCTCAGCATTCGGGAAGCTGCCACCCTGGCCGCAACCCTAAAATCGCCAACCAACTACAACCCCGTGACCGAACCCGAGAACTCCAAGGCCCGAACGCTGTTGGTGCTCAATGCGATGGCAGAGACCGGGGCAGTCTCCCCCAAGGACTTGGCCAAGGCGCGCGCCGAAACGCCCAAGATCGCCACGATCGCGCCCAACGCGCCGGCCCAATACTTCGTCGATTGGATGGACGCCTTCGCCAAGCAACGCGTTGGGACCCCAAGGCAAGACACCATCGTGGAGACGACACTCGACTTACGCCTTGAAGCGGCCGCTGCAGACACCACCCGCAGCGTCATCGCCGCCCACGCCAAGCAGGGAGCCAGCCAGGCCGCTGTGGTCACCCTAGACGGCAACGGCGGCATCCGAGCCCTGGTGGGCGGCGTGAACTATGCCAAGGGTCCTTTCAACCGCGCCATCGATGCCCACCGCCAGGCCGGATCCTCCTGGAAACCTTTCGTCTATCTGGCCGCTCTGGAGGCGGGCTGGACCCCAGACATGCCAGTGGTGGACGCGCCCATCACCATTGGCACCTGGAGCCCACAAAATTATTCAGACGGATATCTCGGCAACCTGACCCTTGAGCAAGCGCTCGCCCAGTCGATCAATACTGTCGCCGCTGGGCTGGCCGATCAGGTCGGGCGGCCCAATGTGGCAGCGGCGGCGCGGCGGGTGGGCATCAAGTCCCTGGTCAATACCGATCCGACCATGGCACTTGGCACCACCTTGGTGACGCCCCTGGAAATGGCCCAGGCCTATTCCAGCTTCGCCAATGGCGGCAATCGCGTGGCCGCCTACGGCGTCGAGCGCATTCGCACTACGGGCGGCGTGGTGCTGTACAAGCGCTCGCCCGCGACGGTCACGCCGGTCATCGCCAACCCCGCGCTCAGCGATCTCAACCGCATGCTGCGCACCGTCATCACCCAGGGAACCGGCAAGCGCGCCGCCCTGCCCGGCTATGATATTGCAGGCAAGACCGGCACGACATCAGACTACAAGGACGCTTGGTTCGCGGGCTACACAGGCGGTGTCACCACTGTGGTCTGGATGGGCCGCGACGATAACGCCCCGATGGGAAAGATCACCGGCGGAGGTGCGCCCGCGGAGTTGTGGCGTGGGGTGATGGGGGTGGCGGTCAAGCGCCTGCCGGTGACAGCAATTCCGGCGGGGGT
>JANPNB010000545.1:0-1916 GCA_031427275.1 Alphaproteobacteria bacterium
ACCGGCGATCGCCTTCGAACACGAAACCCGCATCCTTACCGCCGACGGCGATTTCCACGATGCTCTGCACATCCGCGACGCTGATGCCGTATCGCGACACCAGACCGCCGCCATTGCCTTGTCGTCATAGGTGCCGCGGCCGTAGAAATAGCCGTCTTCCTCGATCAGCTTGAACGGATCGCGCGTCCAGTCCTCGCGTTTGGCTTCCACCACGTCGAGATGGCCGAGCATCAGGACGGGCTTGGCGTCGGCATCCGTGCCGTTCAGGCGCGCGAACAGGCCGCCCTCCTTGGGATGACCCGGGACCGTCCACACCCGCACATTGGCTTCGGGGTAGCCCGCCGCTGTTAGCCGCGCGGCCAGCCGCGTGGCGGCCAGCGTGCAGTCGCCTGCGGACAGCGTCGTGTTGGTCTCGACCAGTTCCTTGTAGAGCTCCCGGAAGGCTGCTTCGCCGGATAATGACGCAGGCGCCGGTGCGGCGATCGCAGAGCAGGCGATCAAGGCCCCGACTGAAGCGGCGGCGAAGAGTTTGCGAAGCATGTCTGACCTCATGAGCTTGTCGCACGCTAGCCCGGCAGCGAATGCGTTCCTAGCCGGGCGGCGGCGGCGATGGCAGCACAGTGCGGTCGCATTTGAACGGGCAGAAAGCGTGCAGCCTGCCTCATCGAAGGCGTTAATTGACGTGCAACCCGTTCGGGAGCATATCGCCCCCGGGCCAGTCGCCCCCAACGGCGACCAGTCCATCTGTAAGGATGGGAGAAAAACAGATGTCTACCGCCGCCAAACCGGCCGTGCGCCCTGCCATTAAGCCGGACCGGGCGCACTTTTCCTCTGGACCCTGCGCCAAACGGCCTGGCTGGAGCCCCGATAATCTCAAGCTTGAATCGCTAGGCCGGTCGCACCGGTCCAAGCTCGGCAAATCGCGCCTGAAGCTTGCGATCGACAAGACCCGCGCGGTTCTGAAAATCCCCGCCGACTATCGCATCGGCATCATGCCGGGTTCCGACACAGGCGCTATCGAGGCGGCTTTCTGGTCGATGCTTGGCGCACGTCCGATCGATATCTTTGCGTTCGAAAGCTTCGGCGAAGACTGGGTGACGGACATCACCAAGCAGCTGAAGATCGAAGCCACCACGCACAAGGCGGGCTACGGCCAGCTGCCGGACCTGTCGAAGGCGCGTAAGGAAGCGGATATCGTCTTCACGTGGAATGGCACGACGTCGGGCGTCAAAGTTCCGAACGGCGACTGGATCGCGGACGATCGCGAAGGCCTCACCTTCTGCGACGCGACCTCGGCTGTGTTCGCCATGCCGATCCCGTGGGCCAAGATCGATGTGCTGACCTACTCCTGGCAGAAAGTGCTGGGCGGCGAGGGCGCACACGGCATCCTGATCCTCTCGCCCCGCGCCATCGAGCGGCTCAAGACCTACACGCCGAAATGGCCGATGCCGAAACTGTTCCGCATGGCCAAGGGCGGCGAAGGCGCGCACGGCATTCTCATCCTGTCGCCCCGCGCTATAGAGCGCCTCAAGACCTACACGCCGAAATGGCCAATGCCGAAACTCTTCCGCATGGCCAAGGGTGGCGAAGTGAGCGAAGGCATCTTTGAAGGCGAGACGATCAACACGCCGTCCATGCTAGCGACCGAGGACTATCTCGATGCGCTCGGCTGGGTCGAAAGCTTGGGTGGCGTTGACGCCACGTGCAGGCGTTCGGATGCCAACCTTGCCGTGCTCGATGCATGGGTCGCGAAGACGCCGTGGGTGGAATTCCTCGCGGCTGACAAAGCGATCCGTTCGAACACCTCCGTCACGCTGTCGATCACCGATCCGCGCGTCGCCAAGCTTGACGACAAGGGCCAGCAGGATTTCGTAAAGAGGTTCGTTGCCGCGCTCGAGAAGGAAAACGCGGCCTAC
>JANPNB010000546.1:0-6834 GCA_031427275.1 Alphaproteobacteria bacterium
TAATTAGTGAATATTGCTCGTATGTGTACTAGCTACTGAATAAGCAAATGTTCGCTCACTTTAAAGTCTCTTTTCTAGCACAAATTCTCAATAAACATGCTAAAAATCCACATTTTGGGCCATGCCCAGCGCCCGTCCGCGCGGAATGATCGTGGCTTTGTGTACAGGATCTGTCGCCGGGACACTAAGGGCCAGGAGGGCGTGACCACCTTCGTGATAGGCCGTCAGGCGCTTTTCTTCGTCGGTCATGGCCATTGATTTGCGCTCTGCGCCCATCATGACCCGATCCTTGGCGTCTTCGAAATCGCGCTGCAGAACCATGCGGCGGTTCTTGCGGGCAGCCATCAGGGCAGCTTCATTGACCAGATTGGCCAAGTCAGCGCCGGAGAAGCCCGGCGTGCCGCGCGCGATGGTGCGCACGTCCACGTCGGCCGCCAGCGGCACGTTCTTCATGTGGACACGAAGGATGCGCTCACGCCCGCCGATGTCGGGATTGCCGACCACCACTTGGCGGTCAAAGCGGCCCGGACGCAGCAATGCCGGGTCCAGCACGTCGGGACGGTTGGTGGAGGCGATGACGATGATCGCTTCGGAGGGATCAAAGCCATCCATCTCGACCAGCAATTGGTTCAGGGTCTGCTCACGCTCGTCATTGCCACCACCGAGGCCCGCGCCGCGATGACGGCCGACCGCGTCGATTTCGTCGATGAAAATGATGCAGGGGCTGTTCTTCTTGGCCTGCTCGAACATGTCGCGAACCCGGCTGGCACCGACGCCGACGAACATTTCTACGAAGTCAGAACCAGAGATGTAGAAAAATGGCACACCGGCTTCACCGGCCACAGCACGGCCCAACAAGGTCTTACCCGTACCCGGGGGGCCAACCATCAAGGCACCCTTGGGAATCTTGCCGCCCAAGCGTTGGAATTTCTGCGGATCTTTCAGGAAGTCGACGATCTCGGCCAATTCATCCTTGGCTTCATCGACCCCGGCCACGTCATCAAAGGTGACGCGGTTTTTGTTTTCCGTCAGCATCTTAGCCTTGGACTTACCAAAGCCCATCGCGCCTCGAGCACCGCCCTGCATTTGGCGCATGAAGAAAATCCACACCCCAACGAGCAACAAAATCGGCAGGAGCTGGACCAGGACACCCTGCCAAGTCATGCCGCCGGGAGCCTTGACCTTGATATCGGCGGCTTGGCTTTCAAGCCGTTTGACCAGATCGTCTTGATTGTTGGGGGTCGTGGCGGCAAAGATCTTGCCCGCCTGATCCTTGACCTCGATGTGAGATCCGTTGATTTCGACGCTCTTCACCGCGCCAGCATTCACTTTACCGAGCAGCTGAGAATAGCTGATTTCGCTGATATTGGTGGTCTTAGCACCGCCGGTCATAAAGCTGTAAAGCCCAATGAGCGCGACGACGATAACGCCCCAGATGGCAAGATTGCGCAGGTTCATATTGGTTCAAACCGCCTTGGATTGGTCCGTTGTTCACCGCAATAGATGGGCGACCGGGGTGTCACTAGCAAGGCGCGTGCCTCAGGTTGGGACAACACACCAAAAGCATGAATAAAACAGCAAAAAGGCCGCACGTTGACCGCACGGCCTCAAGAATTTTGCCGCGCCAACGGATCAGCGCGTGATGACGGGCTTCTTCGGAGCAGGGATCAGGCCTTCACGCTGGGCGCGCTTGCGGGCCAATTTACGGGCCCGGCGAACAGCCTCGGCCTTTTGACGGGCGCGCTTCTCGCTGGGCTTCTCATAATGCACGTGCCGCTTCATTTCGCGGAACGAGCCCTCGCGCTGCATCTTCTTCTTCAGCGCCTTAAGAGCCTGATCGACGTTGTTGTCGCGCACGAAAATCTGAACCAGAGTTATCTCTCCTGTCACCCGTTACCGATCGATCCTGCCCCTCAAAGGCAACGGCGAACGGACAATAGCTTTGTTCCCCAAGAGCTGAGGCTGCTGGGATTGAGCGCGGCGGGATAGCAGAAGGGATCGGCGATGTCCACGGCGGACAATGCGCTTTGTCTGTTCTAAGGTTGGAATCATGGTGCAGACGACACAGATTCCGACCGATTGGGCGAGCCAGACCGAACAGGCCCTGCTGGATCAAGCCATTATCCTGGCCCCTAGCCAGGGATGGACTTGGCCGATGGTCTATGCGGCGGGCAAGGCTTGCGGCCTTACCAAGGCGGAGACCGGGTTGTTGGTACCCCACGGGCCAGCGGATTTGGCGGCCCTCATGTCGCGACGCCATGATGCGGTGGCTCTGGCCACCCTGCCCAACCCTTCGAACCTGAAGATCCGGGAGCGGATTCGCGAGGCTGTTGCCGCGCGCCTGGCCGCCGCTGCGGGCGATGGCCCAGCTTTGCGACGTTGGGCAGGTTGGCTAGCCCTGCCGCTGAACACACCCTTGGCCTTGCGCCTGGTCTGGGAGAGCGCCGATGGCTTGTGGCGCTGGGCAGGCGACACCGCGACCGATGAGAACCACTATTCCAAGCGGGCGATCCTGTCGGGCATCCTGATCTCTGCCTTGGCGATCCAACTTCAGTCTGGGTCTGGGTCCGCTCTCAAGTTCGTCGACGCCCGCATCGAGAACGTCATGGCCTTCGAAAAGTGGAAGGCTGGGATCAAGCCCGGTGACCTAGTGCGCGATGTCGCTCAGGCGCTTGGGAAGATGCGCTACCGCTGAGCCTCTTTCCTTTCGCTGCGTCAGGGGCTGATAGTTGCTATCAAATCCTCAGGAGCTAGCTATGACCGCCTTCACCACTGCCTGGACCTGTTTCAACGTCACCTTGGAGGGTCACGTTGCCCATATTCAGCTGAAGCGGCCCGAGGCCATGAATTCCATGGTTCGTGAGTTCTGGAACGAACTGCCAGCCATCGTCCACGACATTGACGACAATGCCCGAGCCCGAGCCATTGTGATCTCGTCAACCGGCAAGCACTTCTCTGCTGGCATGGATCTGGCCGTGTTCGGCGGTGGCGGCTCGACCTCGCAGAACGAGAACACCGACCGCCACCTGAATGCCGAGCAACAGCGCCACCATATCCTCTGGCTGCAAAAGTGCTTTGGCTGTCTGGACGATGCGCGCATCCCGGTGATCGCCGCGATCCAGGGTGGTTGCATTGGAGGCGCGGTCGACATGACCAGCGCCTGCGACATCCGCTATGCCACCGCTGACGCCTTCTTCTGCATCCAGGAGATCAATATCGGCATGACCGCCGATGTCGGCACCTTCCCAAGGCTCTGCAAGATCATCCCCGAGGGTTGGGTGCGTGAGTTGGCCTATACCGGCCGCCGGATGCCCGCCCTGAAAGCCAAGGAGATCGGCTGGGTCAATGAGGTCCTTTCCACCCACGAAGAGTGCGTGGCCCACGCCCTGGCCACCGCCCATGAGATCGCCTCAAAGGCCCCGCTAGCCGTCACTGGGTCCAAGGTGATGATCAACTATGCCCGCGACCACACCATTGCCGATGGTCTGGACTATATCGCCGTCTGGCAGACCGCGATGTTCTCCGGCGCGCACATGGGCGAGGCCTTCAAGGCCAAGCAGGAAAAGCGCGAGCCGCAATTCCAGGACCTACAGAAACTGCGCCACGAGATGTGAGGCTGGTGGCGCGTCAGTCGATTGGCGCGCCCTTCATCTCCTTGAGGAACAGAAGTCCCACCACGAAGGTCACGGCCGCCACAGTGATCGGGTACCAGAGGCCGTAATAGATATTGCCTGTCGCTGCGACCATGGCAAAGGCCGTGGTGGGCAGGAAGCCGCCGAACCAGCCGTTGCCGATGTGATAGGGCAGCGACATCGAGGTGTAGCGGATGCGGGCCGGGAACATCTCTACCAGCGCCGCCGCCACCGGCCCGTAGACCATGGTCACATAGAGCACGAGCAGGAAGAGTAGGCCCACAACCAAAGGCTTGTTCATCTTGGCCGGGTCGGACTTGGCGGGATAACCTTTGGCGGCCAATGCCGAGGTTAGGGTCTTGCCCCATGCCGCCTTGGCCTCAGAGAAGGCTTTCTTGGGCATGTTGCTGCCTTGGAAGCTAGCCACGGAAGTTTCGCCGATCTTAACCGTGGCGAGTGTGCCGGCGGGCGCGGCCTGGTTCACGTAGGAGACACCAGCGGTCGCCAAGGCCGACTTGGCAATGTCGCAGGAGGTGGAGAAGGTCTTCTTGCCGACCGGGTCGAACTGGAAGGAGCACTCCGCCGGATCAGCCACCACCGTCACCGGCGCGGAAGCCGTCGCTGACGCCAGGGCCGGATTGGCTGCCACGGTCAGCGCTTTGAAGATCGGGAAGTAGGTCAAGACCGCGAACAGGCATCCCGCCAGGATGATCGGCTTGCGACCGATCTTGTCCGACAACCAACCGAAGATCACGAAAAACGGCGTGCCCAACAGGAGCGCGATGGCCACCAACTGATTGGTCAAGACGCCGTCGACCTTGAGTGTCTTTTCCAGGAAGAACAGGGCGTAGAACTGGCCCGTATACCAAACCACCGCTTGGCCCGCCGTTAGGCCCACGAGCGCCAGGATTACCAGTTTCAGATTGGGCCAGCGGGCAAAGCTCTCGGTGAGGGGCGCCTTGGAGGAGGTGCCTTCATCGACCATCTTTTGGAAGACCGGGCTCTCATTCAGCTTGAGCCGAATCCAAAGCGAAACCGCCAACAGCACGCTGGAGACCAGGAACGGAATCCGCCAGCCCCAGGCCTTGAAAGCCTCCTCGCCAATCTGAGTCCGCACCAGAATTATAACGATCAGGGAGAGGAAGAGACCAAGTGTCGCCGTGGTCTGGATCCAGCTCGTATAGAGGCCGCATTTCCCTTCCGGCGCATGCTCGGCCACATAGGTCGCCGCCCCGCCATATTCTCCGCCCAGCGCCAGACCCTGGATCAACCGCATGGCGATCAGCGCAATGGGGGCCGCAACACCAATGGTCTTGTAATCGGGCAGCAAACCCACCGCGAAGGTCGACAAGCCCATCAGCAGCATGGTCACCAAGAAGGTATTCTTGCGCCCCCAAAGGTCACCCAGCCGCCCGAACACCAAGGCTCCGAATGGCCTGACCGCGAACCCGGCGGCAAAGGCCAACAGGGCAAAGATATATCCCGTGGTCTCATTCACCCCGGAGAAGAAGTGAGTGGTAATGAACCCGGCCAGCGAGCCGTAGAGATAGAAATCATACCACTCAAACACTGTGCCTGCCGAAGCAGCGCCAACGATCAATCGGTCATTGCGCGGTGCATCGGTCATTGGCCCCTCCCCAGGAACGTGCTTGACCTGAACCTAGCGAGATTTAGAGCCACGTCGAGGGGTGGCGGGGAAGCGTTGACCCCGCTCTTTGCCATGGTCCACCCGGTCGCCAAATTCGCGAGCCCAGGGCAGAGACCGGGTTGGTGGCTCACACCAAGCTGGGGCCGGAGTCCGATCTGCTGGTTGAGAATGTCGAGCTGGGAGTGGCCTTTTCAAATCTGCGGGCGGCAAGGTGCTAGAGCATGTTCCGATAAGTGGGAACCGGTTATCGGAGCTAAACATGCTCTAACTCTTTGAATTAGAGCGCAGTTTCTCCCTTTAGACGTAACCGTCTAAAGGGAACACGCTCTAGCCCCAACCTTCGACATCGCTAGGTGCGCCGTGGTGCAGGGTCGGGTTACCGGGATTGAGTCCCGATAACCCGATTTAGTTTGATCTTAAACGATCTACAAATCTGAGAATTTCTTGCCGTCGGCGACCAGTTTCTCCAGAGCGGCGGCGGGTTTGAATTCGTCGCCCATGGTGGCTTGGAATTCCTGCATTTTGGCCAGCACTTTGGCGGGACCCATCTGGTCGCCGTACCACATGGGGCCACCACGATAGACCGGCCAGCCATAGCCGTTCTGCCAGACCACATCGATGTCGGACGAGCGGATCGCCTTCTTCTCTTCGAGGATTTTCATGCCCTCATTGATCATCGGATAGATGCAGCGTTCCAGTATTTCCTCGTCTCCAATGGTGCGCGGATTGGCGCCTGACTTGACGATGAAGTCGTGGATCACCTTCTCGGTGAAGGCGCTGGGCTTGGCGGTGCGGTTTTCGTCATAGTCATAGTAGCCCGCGCCGGTCTTTTGACCCCGACGATCAGCCTCGCAAAGCACATCGCGAATGGTGGCACCGTTGGACTTCTCCTTGACCCAGCCGATATCCAGACCGGCCAGATCGCTCATGGCAAACGGGCCCATGGGGAAGCCAAAGTCATAGAGCACGCGGTCCACATCCCACGGCATGGCGCCTTCCAGCACCAGCTTCTGGGCTTCGCGCTGGCGGGCACCCAAGATGCGATTGCCGACGAAACCGGGGCAGACACCGACCAGGGCTGCGACCTTGCCGATCTGCTTGGCCAACTTCATGGAAGTGGCGATCACGCTGTCGGAGGTGTGGTCGGCGCGGACGATTTCCAGCAACTTCATCACATTGGCCGGCGAGAAGAAGTGCAGGCCGATGACGGCTTGCGGACGCTTGGTCACCGAGGCGATCTCGTCAATGTTCAGGCCCGAGGTGTTGGTGGCCAGGATGGCGCCGGGTTTGCAGATAGCGTCCAGCTTGGTGAAGATGTCTTTCTTGACGTCCATGCGCTCGAACACCGCCTCGATCACCAGATCGACGTCCTTGAACGCCTCCTCCATCGACAGCGAGCCGGTGATCAAGCCGATGCGCTTCGCGGTCTCCTCGGGCTTGGCGGTGCGCGAGCGCTCGTAGTTGGCCTTGATCACGGCCAGGCCCTTGTCGAGCGGAGCCTGCTGCTGCTCGACGATGACGACCTGGATGCCGACGTTGGCGAAGTTCATGGCG
>JANPNB010000547.1:0-2069 GCA_031427275.1 Alphaproteobacteria bacterium
CCTCGCTTGGCGCCAAGGTGTTGCAGACCCGATCTGTCGAACTGGCCATGGCCCAGCGCGTACCGATACGGGTGTTGTCGAGCTTCATCGAACCGGGTCAGGCGCCCGGCCAGGGAACCATCGTCTGCGACGAGGAAGAGATCATGGAAAAGCGAATCGTCAGCGGCGTGGCCTATAGCCGCGATGAGGCCAAGATCAGCCTGTTTGGGTTGCCCGACCATCCCGGCGTTTCGTCGGAAATCTTCGGGGCCCTGGCCGACGCCAATGTGAATGTGGACATGATCGTTCAGAGCCACGCGCGCACCGCCGACACCGCCAACATGGAATTCACGGTCGGCAAGCGCGATGCCGCCCGCACCGTAGAGATCGTGCGCGCCGTGCAGGCCAAGATCGGCTTTGAAGATGTTCAGGTGAACGAGGACGTGTCGAAGGTCTCGGTGATCGGCGTGGGTATGCGCAGCCATACCGGCGTGGCCAAGACCATGTTCAGCGCCTTGGCCGAAAAAGGCGTCAACATTCAGGTGATATCGACCAGCGAGATCAAGATCAGCGTGCTGATTGACGCGGCCTATACCGAGTTGGCCGTGCGGGCCTTGCACGCAGCTTACGGGCTGGATCAGCTCTAGGCGTCCATTGCCGCATAGCGTTCGTCGCCGATCCGCCAGGCCGCCCAAACACCGAGTAAGGTGATGGGGATCACGACGACAAACACCCAGACTCCGGCCTCGCGTGCCACCTGCGGCGTCAGGCCGCCAGATAGTCCCACCAGATTGGCCGCCACAGCGGCGATGGCGGCTCCGGCCGCGGCTCCGGTTGTGCGCACCGGCGCGGCGGCACCTTGGGCCCGCTCTTGATCCTTCAAGGATGCCAGGATCCGTTGCGCCATGAACGCCCAGAATAGGCCAAATCCTGCACCCAGCAGAATTCCTGCGATGACCACCCCGATGACCGAGCCGATTGGGAACACGAAGGCGCTAAGCACGATGCCCGCCAGGGAGCAGACGGCACCTAAGCGGATCATCCGGCCAGGCCATACGCCGGTAAGATTAGTGACCAAGAGGCCCGCTGTGGTCCAGGCCACCGCCTCGACGGCGATCACATAGCCGGCGCTCAAGGCCTTCATTCCCGCCAGAGACTGGAGCAGCATCGGGCCATAGACCGAGTAACCCATGGAGGCTGCCGTCAGAAGAAATTGGGCCGCAAAACCTACGCCGGCGGCGGTCTTGAGGTTGCCCGCTGAGCGTGGCAACAGCCGCACCTCACGGCGCCCATCCAACCACACTGTTCCCACCAGTAGCCCAAGGCCCAGCAAGGTTAGACCCGCCGAGAGCCAGATGCTTGAGGCGATATCGGCGATGCCAATGGCACCCACGCCGAGCGCGATAACTCCCAACTGAGGCCAAGCTGTCCGCACATCAGCCTGACCGTTCTCCCCACGTGGCAGCATGAAAAGGGCTGCAAACCCGACGGCGACCCCCTGGATGGCGAAGGACCAGAAAGCCCAACGCCAGATCCCGGCATCAGCAAAGATTCCGCCTATCAGCGGCCCGATCAGGCTGGCCACACCCCAAACCGCCGTAATCGCCGCATAGACCTTGGGCAGGGTGCGGTCGGGAAACATCAAGCCGATCGCCACCGAGCAAAAGCCCACAACCCAACCGCCGCCAATGCCTTGTAGCACCCGACCGATCAGAAATGTGGTGATGTCGGGTCCCACGGCGCTCATCACGCAGCCCAAAGAATAGAGACCGGCGGCGGCGAAGGTGGATCGGCGCAGGCCGAACTTCTGTGCCAGCAGGGCTGCGCTGGCCCCGGCCATCACCGAACCGAGCAAGTATCCGGCAGTCGCCCAACCAAAGAAAGCATAGCCGCCCAGGACTTTGCCAACGCTGGGCATGATGGTGGCCGTCACCAAGCTATCGGCGGCGCTGATCCAGACGCCCAAGCAGATCAGAATGAACCGCGCCGCGCGACCTTCGGCTAAGACGTCGGCCCAACTCCCAGGTTTTGGTGTCGTCAAAAATACCTACTTCGTCCTGGTTGAGCCGGGCAGTGGGATCTTCAAGTCC
>JANPNB010000548.1:0-2805 GCA_031427275.1 Alphaproteobacteria bacterium
TGGCCATCATGCAAAGCATTGGTGTGATCAACACGATCATCATCGTCTCGGGTTTAGCCTGGGCCCTACCTCGCTTAGGCCTAGGTGGTACCTCCATGATCGGGACTGCCTTTGCGGTGTGGTTGTTCTTCAATTTCACCACCATGGCCATCGATTACATCTATATGGGCATGTCCACGACTCTGGTCGGGATCAATATGGGCTTTCAATTGATCTCATATCTGGTCGCGGGCGCGATCCTGGGCCTGTGGCCGGCGAAAAAGGCCTAGAGGCGGGTCTGAGCCGCAAACCAGGGGATCATCCGTGCAATGCCCTCCTCCACCTGGGCGGTGGAGGATGCAAAACTGATGCGGATGAAACCTGGACCTTCGACAGGATCGAAATCGATGCCGGGTGCAATCGAAACACCGGTGTCGTTGAGCAGCGCTTTGCAGAACGCCATGCTGTCGCCGGTCAGGTGAGTGACGTCGGCATAGATGTAGAACGCGCCGTCCGGTGGCGCGATGGCCTGTAACCCTAGCTGCGGCAAGGTGTCCAATAGCAGCGCGCGATTGGCCCGGTAGACCGCGACGTTGGCATCTAGCTCATCTCCCGCGTCCATGGCCGCCAGCGCCACATGTTGGCTCAGCCAGGGTGCCGTGAGAAACAGGTTGCCCACATAGGCTCTCGCCCGAGCCAAGTCAGCCTTGGGGGCCAATAGCCAGCCAAGACGCCACCCCACCATACTGAAATATTTAGAGAAACTGTTCACCACCAAGGTGTCGGGCTCGAACTCCAACATAGAGTGCGCGGGCTCCACATAACTCAGTCCATGATAGATTTCGTCGGAGATGATGCGGATGCCGCGTTCGCGGCAGACCCGTGCGATCTTGGCCAGTTCCTCCGCCTCAATGATGGTCCCAGTCGGATTGGCCGGGCTGGAAATGATCAAACCAGCAGGGGCAGGGTCGAGCGCCTCGATGTGAGCCGCAGTGATCTGAAAACGGCTCTCGGCACCACAAGAAATCTCCACCGGTACCAGGTTCAACGCTTTGAGATTATTGCGATAGGCCACGTATCCCGGTCGCGCGGTTGCCACACGGTCTCCGGGCGCAAAAGTGGACGACAGGGCCAAGACCAGCGCCGGTGATGCCCCGCAGGTTAGGATGATTTGTTCGGGTGCCACCTTGACCCCATAGCTCTCATCATAGTGCCGGGCGATCCGCTCTCGCAGGGGCGCACTCTCCCAATAGCCGCCGGGCTCGGTATCTAGAACCCGGTGCGCCACCTCCAGAGCCGCTCTTGGTGCGCCCGTCGAAGGCTGACCAAAGGACATGGGAATGATCGACCGCCCTTCAGCCCGCAACTTCTGGGCCAAGACACTGATACCCACGGCAAGAAATGGGTCGATCTGTGGGCGCATGATGGCAATGGCCTTTCGAAACTAAGAGGGCGCACTATAAGCAGAGTCTAGGACGGTTTTGGGGAACGAATAGATGGTGCGCAATGCGATCATGGCCGCGTTGGCCTGTCTCGCTCTAACGGCCTGCGGTCAGAAGGCGGCGGACAAGCCTCAAGTGCTGCACCTCTACAATTGGTCGGACTATATCGACCCCAAGCTGCTTGCCGACTTCACCACCGAAACCGGCATTAAAGTCGTCTACGATACCTTTGATTCCAATGAAGTTCTCGAAACCAAGATGCTTCAGGGTCAGACGGGATACGATCTCGTCGTCCCCTCCAACCACAACATCCCGCGCTACATCACTGCCGGCGCGATCGCCACTCTCGACAAGAGCAAGCTGAAGAACCTGGGCAATTTATGGCCCAGCATCATGGCCCATATGGAGCCGTTCGACCCCGGCCAGAAACACACCATCCCCTATATGTGGGGCACCATCGGCATTGGTTACAATCCTGAGGCCCTCGCAAAACGCCTGCCGGGCATGAAGATTGACAGTTGGGCCATCGCCTTTGACCCCAAGATCCTGGCCAAGTTGAAAGACTGCGGCGTCTATTGGCTCGATGCCTCCGAAGACATGTACGCCGTCTCGCTGAACTATCTGGGCAAGAACCCGAATTCCACCGCCATAGCCGATTATCAAACCGCCACCAACATGATGATGGCCGCCCGGCCCCATGTGCGAAAATTCCATTCCTCGGAATACATCAACGCCCTGGCCAACGGGGATATATGCCTGGCCATCGGCTATTCCGGCGACATCCTTCAGGCCAAGACGCGGGCTGAGGAGGCAGGGGGCAAGGTTAAGGTCGAGTACGTCATTCCCAAAGAGGGCAGTCAGGTCTGGTTCGACGTATTCGCCATCCCCGGCGACGCGCCAAACCCCGGCGCGGCCTACAAATTCCTCGACTACATGTTGCGCCCCGCAGTGATTGCCAAGGCGTCGAGCTTCACTCAATACGCGAACGCCAATCAGGCTGCGACGCCCCTGGTAGCCCCCAAGGTGCGAGACAATCCCAATGTCTATCCCCCGCCAGAGGTGTTCGACCGGTTGTTCGTCACAACTGCCAAGGATCAAGCCCTGGTCCGAGAGGTCAATCGGCAGTGGACTCGCGTCCAGACGGGCCAATGACATCGCCCCCCCGCCGCAATATCGGCGCTGTCCGCTCGAATTTTGCGCCCTGGACCGATCCTGCAGCTAAGCCCTTGGTCCGGTTCGAGAACGTCACCAAGCGGTTCGGCGAAGACGTAGCCGTCAACGGTGTCTCGCTGGATATTTATGAGAAGGAGTTCTTCGCACTCCTAGGTCCATCTGGCTGCGGCAAGACCACCTTGATGCGTATGTTGGCCGGGTTCGAGGCACC
>JANPNB010000549.1:0-1770 GCA_031427275.1 Alphaproteobacteria bacterium
GTTCGAGAAGCCCATCAACATCAAGGCCGGCTCGAAAGTGATCGCGACCTACATCTACGACAACTCGAAGCGGAACCCGGCCAACCCGGATCCGTCGAAAGAGATCGTGTGGGGCGACCAGTCGTTCGAGGAAATGTTCTACACCTCGCTGCGCTATCGCTGGGCGGACGAGTCGGTCGCTCACCCGACCACCTACGACCAGGACCTCAACAAGACCCGCCTGATCGGCATGCTCGACGACAACCTGGATGACAAAGTCCAGATGTCGGAACTGCGTGGCAGGTTCAAGGAAATGCTGGCCAACCCGATGGCGTTCGGCATGGTCGACAAGAACAAGGACGGCGGCATCGACATGGACGAGTTCAACACCGCTATGGCGATGATGAAGAGGCCGGCCGGCGCGCCGACCGGAACCATGAAATAGGCTGAGCGGAAGCTCGACCGTTACTGATTGCAGCGCCCCGGCCCGAAAAGGCCGGGGCGTTTGCTTTTGTGGTTTGCCTCATGTCCAAATGTCGGGACGGCGTGGAGTGGAGCGTCCTGCGGGTGTGGGACGGGTTGGCCGGCCCGGTCAGGACAATGAATTGCCATGCGTTTTGTGATGCTGATGTACCCCGGCCCGGGCGCGGAAACCGAGACGTCGCCGGTTCCCGCGGGGCCGGAAGGCCAGACGCTGCTCGAGGACATGATGGCCTTCAACCAGCGCATGGTGGATGCCGGCATGATGCTGGGCGGAGAAGGGCTGAAGCCCACGCGGCATGGCGCGCGTGTGAAGTTCGGGCCGCGCGGTTCGACCGACATCATCGATGGGCCGTTCACCGAAACCAAGGAAGTGCTCGGCGGTTACTGGATCGTCGAGGCAGCCTCGCTCGCTGAAGCGGTCGCTTGGGCGCGGCAGGCGCCGTGTCCGGCCGGAGAGGTCATCGAGGTTCGTCCGGTGTGGACGCCGGAAGATTTCGGTGCGGAAGCCGCCGCCAAGGAACATGCGCAGATCGCCCAGATCGAAGCGCAGAAGCGGGGCGGCTAACCTGTTACTGCCGCAATCGGTGAAAATTCATCGAGCGGGATTCACGGAAAAAACTGGTCTCTCTGGCAGGGTGCAGGCTGCGAAATGGCCGGGAAGTCCGCGTTCATGCGGGTTGAGAGCATTCATCCGAAAGACCTGTCGGACAGCGACGTTGCTGCCTGGCGGAGCTTTCTTGGCTCCGATCCGGAGCTTTCGAGTCCCTACCTGACGCCGGACTGGGCGCGTCTTGTGTCCGCGCATCGCGGCGATGTGCGCGTTGCGGTCTATCGCGATGTGGCAGGCGAGCCGCTCGGCTTCCTGCCGGTGCAGCGCTGCGGCGCTTACGCTGCGATGCCGGCGGGCGGGCCGATCTGTGATTATCAGGCGCTGGTGGCGAAGCCCGGGGCGATGCTGGATCTCGCGCTGGCGCCGAAAGCGCTGGGGGTGGGGCGGATCGATCTTACCGCGGGTCTCGTCAACAATGCGGTGGGACGGCGGCTGCTGACGTCGGATGCCGGACACGTCGTGCGCTTTGCAGGCGGCTATGAGGCGTGGTGCGCGGAGCGGCTCGCAGCGGGCACGAAGACGATCGCCAAGACGCGCAAGAAGCTCGCGAAGATGACGCGCGATCTTGGCGGCGAGGTTGTCTTCGACGCGTTCTCGACCGATGCTGATGCGTTCGAAACGCTGATGGCGTGGAAGCGCGAGCAGATGCGGCGCACCGGCGTCAGGGATATTTTCGGGCACGCGTGGATCGACGGTAT
>JANPNB010000550.1:0-2755 GCA_031427275.1 Alphaproteobacteria bacterium
GCGACGTTCTGCAGGTAGGGACTCTGGCAGCACGAAAAAGCCGTAGAGCACATTGGCCAGCGTCAACCCGGCTGCGGCCAGGAACGGCAAACGCAGGTCGATCTCGCCCAGCAACCCACCCAATGCCGGCCCGGCTAAGAACCCGAACGAAAACGCCGACCCCATCCATCCGAAGGCTCGGGCCCGGTCTTCTGGCGCGGTGATATCGGCGACATAGGCATTGGCAGTTGAAAACGCGCCAGAGGTCGCCCCGCTGATCATCCGACCAGCCAACAGCCACATCAGGTTGGGCGCAAAGGCCATCAACAGAAAATCGACGCCAAGGCCGCACAGCGAGATCAGCAACACCGGCCTGCGTCCCACCCGGTCCGACACCAACCCCAGCACCGGCCCGGCAAACAGGCTCATGGCCCCGCCGAGCGTCGAGAACACCACGATCCACTCAGAGGCTGAAGCCGCATCCCCGCCGGTGAACGACTTCACCAGGGCGGGCAGGATCGGGATCATCAGCCCAAATGACAGGGCCGTTGTAACCGCGCTGACAAAGATGAAGCCAAAGGCCGCGCGGCTGGGGGCAGGGGTATCGCTCATGCTGGGCCGCATAACAGGTTTGCGCTTCGAGCGCGCGGGTGTCAGCATTGCGTCAGGGAGATAATGATCATGAAAACGCTCGCGCTTGCACTCATCCTTGCTGGCTTTGTCGGCACCGCCCATGCCCATGTGGTGGGGGCTGACAAGGCCACCATCCAGGCCCTTGAAGCGAAAATCGCCGACGCTGCAAATCGCCAGGACGCTGCGGGAGCCGCCGCCTTCTATGCCGTCGACGCCACGCTAATCGGGAGTGACGGTAAGCGGTTCGACGGTCGCGCCGCGATCCAGGCGTGGTGGGCCGGTGCGACCCAGGGCCTGAAGGACGCCAAGCTGACGACGGTCGATGTCATCGCGGTCGGTCCAGACCTAGCCATCGAAGACGGCACCTTCACCGCCACCACGCGCGGCGACAAACCTCAGAAGGTCGGCGGGACCTACAACATGCTGTGGCGCAAGACCGCGACCAGCTGGGAAGTTGTCACCGACATCGCGCACTAAGCTAGCGCTACCGCGACATCCAAGGCTTTGACTTGGACGACGACCGCGACGCCGCTGCCATTTCCCGCTGATACCGCCCACCGCGCGGCGGCTTGGGCTTGGCGTCGATGATCGCCTGCTTCAAGCGCAGGGCGCGCTGGATCGGCGTTTCGGGTGGGTCCTCAGAGTCTCCGGCTGCCGTCATGATTTGGCTCCTCATCAGACAAAAGCCTCCAACACTAACTGACCTAGTTAGTGAAGTGGCTGGCTCCAATCATGTCATGCATTGGCGCAAGCGTCTTGATTTCGCGAATATCGCGCTTCAACTCCTCGACCTCCTCTAGAGAGTCTGCCAACGCACAATAATATGTGGGGTATGCATCGAACGCAGCGAATAAACGTTCGCGCACCTCCTCAAGGCTGAGATCGGGCTGGCGTTCAAATTTATAGACAATCCGCAATCGTCTGCCGCGAAACGGAATCAACGCCCGCCAGTCATACGGCGCGGTCTGAGCCAGCGCGATCTCAAGCACACGCCAACAGTGGCCTTTTGCATCGACGACATCCATGCCGAGTTGTCGCTTTTTCTGCCATGTTTCTGGCCCACACCATCCCAATTGATCAGGTGTATAGAGCGACCAGAGATCGCCATCGGTCGTAAAACAGAACAGCGGGTAGTGGAACTCAGGCTGCGGCGTCATCCGGCGCTCCTATCTCAGAGGTCTCTCACCGTAAGGTGCTGGTTGCTGTGGACGGGTTGGAGGTGCGGGAACACCAATCTGACCTACCGCCTTGCCAGCTTGGTCTGTGAGCCAAGCTAACGTTGTCTTCACCCAATCAGGCGTTCCAACCCAAGTGCGGGTTATCGGATCGAAACGCGGCAGCCCGCCCCACGAACCATGAATCCGTCGATGGTCGGCCTTACTCAGGACCTTCAGGAATGCTGGGTGATTCCGCCAATTCTCAACCGACCGTCCGATGCCATTGAGTTCAAACGTGTGGTGAATCTCTTGACCTCTGCCAGCTACCCCCTGACGGCGTAGCTGCCTGGCCACAGCCCTGGCCGTTTGTTTCCCGCTATTCTTCGCAACACCCTTCGCGACAGCCGCTCCTACACCAACACCAGTCGCAAGCATTCCAGCGTCCACTAAAGCTGAGACGCTATCGCCAAGGCCGCGCCAAGGATGTCCCGTACTAAAGTGTTCCACCGACTCTACGACAGGGCCAATAAACGGAAGGTACTTTACGCCTGCCGGGTCCATCGTAGTTGCTGCCATCGCGTCGGCGGCCTCAGATCGGCCTGGGGAGCCAGCCCACTTCATTCTTGGTGCTTGATCCAGCGCATACTCTGCCGCGCGCTTTTTCCTGAGCATAGCATCGTAATCTTCACCGACAGGGTCAGGGACCGATCTGGGTTGTCCTCTAGGCATCAGGGCCATCATCTTCTCCGTCTGGGGGGTGAATTTTAGTCCGGCGAGCTGCACAAAATCCAAGCCACCAAACTAGCTCCAAGAGACCATCCCGTCAAGAACAAAAAGCGAACAAAAGATGGATCGGAATTTAAGCCCTCTTAACGAAACATTACCCTAGAGCGCGCATTATGGACTCATGCCGCGCTTCTATCTTCATTATGAGGATAAACCTGCGCCGCCGCCCCGGATATGGACGGCCTGGCGGGTGATCCTGT
>JANPNB010000551.1:0-1637 GCA_031427275.1 Alphaproteobacteria bacterium
CAAAGCGCACCTGGTCATTGCCCTTGCCCGTTGCGCCGTGGGAAATCGCATCGGCACCCGTTTCGGCGGCGATCTCGACCAGACGTTTGGCAATCAGCGGGCGGGCAATGGAGGTGCCCAGCAAGTAGACACCCTCATAAACCGCATTGGCGCGAAACATCGGGAAAACGAAATCCCGGACAAATTCTTCGCGCAGGTCTTCAATGAAGATTTCCTTGATGCCCAGCATCTCGGCTTTTTTGCGGGCGGGTTCCAACTCGCCACCCTGGCCAAGATCAGCCGTGAAGGTTACCACTTCGGCCTGATATTCGGTTTGCAGCCATTTCAGGATGATCGAGGTATCGAGGCCGCCGGAATAGGCGAGAACAACTTTTTTCGGGGCAGACATCGGGCTCTCCTGCAACAGGGTGTTGCGCCAGCGCTTAACGGGATTCCAATAGGAGGGCAAGCAGACTGCTCCAGGAGCCAATTGGGGTGGCGGCCCGTTTGGCAACCCGCGAGTTACGAGCCAGGTCGGGGCCAGGTTCGGGCCAGGTTCGGGCCAGGTTTAGGAAGCTTTTTTCGCGCCCGACCAAGGTGACCGCGGATCGGATCGCGTGAACGCGTGCCCTGGCCGGCTCAATCGGCCCGTTCGTCGGCACAGCCAACCTGAACCGCTGGTTACGGCGGGTCATTGGTTCTGGTGAGCACTTGGCTCAGGCCGCTCGGGTGCGCTTTGGCAGGTTGAGCAGAAACTCCTGTTTGGAGGCCTCATAGGCCGACAACACCGCTGCCAGATCAACTTCGCCGGCGTGGCCGGAGGTGGCCTGTTTCTCGCCGATCTGGCACAGTCGGGAGAAGGCGCGAAAGCCAAGATTGAGGGCTGAACCCTTGAGGAAGTGCAGATCCGCCTCGTATTGGTCGGCTTGCGGGTCCGTGCGCAACCGGTCGATAACCCCCTCCACTTCTTCGAGGAAAAGCTCGACAACTTCCGCGAAATCATCCTCGCCGACCTCGGCGCGCAGGTCTGCAACCCGTTCCCAATCGATCATCTCTCCACCCCTTGACCCTAAAAGGCACCCCTACCCAAGCCCAAGAATAGCGAGATGTGGTTTAACGGAGGGTGATCGCCCAAAGATCCTTCTTCGCCAATTTTAGGCTTCACGCGCCATTAAGCGGCGGATGCGATGAATCGGGCGACGACGCCACTTCCCCTGTTATTCCGTCCCGGTGAGGATCCAGACTTGCAGCTCGAAACCTCCGCAACCCCGGCCCTGGCTCAGGCCAAAGCAGACCGGGTTGCCCCCCGGATTCTGTTGGTTGACGACAGCAAGGTGCAACGCAAGATCCTCAGCGCCTCACTCAAACGCTGGGGATACGAGGTGCTGGAGGCCGGCTCGGCCGAGGAAGGTCTGGCGATTTGCGGGCGGGTGGCGGTCGATGCCGTGGTGTCGGACTGGATGATGCCGGGGATGACCGGTCTGGAGTTCTGCAGCACTTTCCGGACGTTACCGCGGGAAAACTACGGCTATTTCATCCTTCTGACCTCCAAGAGCGAAAAGGGTGAAATTGCCCTTGGGCTGGATGCCGGCGCCGACGACTTTCTGACCAAGCCGGTCAGTGCCGATGAGTTGCGGGCCCGGCTGATGGCGGGGGAG
>JANPNB010000552.1:0-2274 GCA_031427275.1 Alphaproteobacteria bacterium
TGCCGACCTTGCCATTGGACCAGGGCTGGGCGGCGGCCCACTCGACGCTGTCATAGCCGTCCTCGATGTCGTTGACGTAAGCCGCATAGAAGCCTTGGGAATGGCCCTTACCGCGCACGTCCTGCAGCACGAACACGAAGCCCGCGTCAGTATAGTGCTTGGCCTGGGCCGCAAGACTCGCCGGCGTGCCGCGACCGTCTTTCAGATAGGGTGTGCGGCTGAGGATCACCGGCCAGGGTCCGGCACCTTGAGGTTTGAACACGTTGGCCGCCAGCTTGGTGCCGTCGCGCAAAGCAGCGAATTGCTCGGTGGCCCCGGGTGGGGGTTGGTAGGTCGCGGCAGTGGAGGTGCCAGTAGCGGTTTGGGCCGACACGCTGAGCGGTGCCAGCAGCAGGCTGAGAACCAATCGGGCTAAATATTTCATGGAGTTTCCTCTGCGGTGCTCGATGGCTTTTCATTCGGATTGCGCCACCAGAAAAGCATGTAGGCGATAACGCTCACCAAGGCCCAGAGGGATCCGTTCTGGAAGATGCTGATGATCCGGAACAACCAGCGCCCTTGCAGGATCAGATAGCTTTGAACCACTGATGATTGCTCCGCCGACGGTATGGCCGCCATTGCGCTGAGGGCAATGGCTTTGACATTGGCTTCCTGTAACATCATGCCGACGAGCGTCAGCATGCCGATGAGATAGAAGCCAAAGGCTGCGACGCGGAAGCCGAGCCGTGCCCGATGCAGGAAATAGAAGATCGCGACGATCATGGCGAAATTGATCGTGATTACTTGAGCGATGAGCGTCGCATATTGCTCATGCACCTGCTGAACCAAGGTGAATAGCTCTGCTTGGGTCATGTTCGCCCTCCCCAGAGCATGTTCCGATAAGTGGAAACCGGTTATCGGATCTAAACATGCTCCAACTATTGGAATTAGAGCCCAGTTTCTCCCTTTAGACGATTCCGTCTAAAAGGAACGGGCTTTAGTGTGCATCATCCCAGTTCGCCGCTGCCCGTGCCTCGACCACTAACGGCACCGATATCGCCACCGCTGGCTCAGCCGCCCGCTCCATCACTTGCTTGGCGACTTTGATGAGCTCGTCGGCCTCGGCTTGCGGTGCCTCGAACACCAGTTCGTCGTGGACCTGTAGCAGCATCTTGGCCTGCAACCCCGCCGCCTCCAACGCCGCAGGCATGCGGATCATCGCCCGGCGGATGATGTCGGCGGCGGCGCCTTGGATCGGGGCGTTGATGGCCGCGCGGTCGCCAAAAGCGCGCTCGGCTTGGCTCTTGGAATAGACCGCTGGGATGTTGACCTTGCGGCCGAAGATGGTGGTGACGAAGCCTTGGCTGCGGGCGGCCTGCTTGATGGCGTCCATATAGGCGCGGATGCCGGGGAAGCGCTCGAAATAGGTCTTGATATAGGCTCCGGCTTCGTCCTGTGGGATCGACAGCTGGTTGGCCAGACCGAAGGCAGAGATGCCGTAGACAATGCCGAAATTGATCGCCTTGGCCCGGCGGCGGGTCTCTGGGGGCATGCCTTCAATGGGAACGCCGAACATCTCCGATGCCGTTGAGGCGTGGATGTCCAAGCCTTGGGCGAAGGCGGCTTTGAGCTGGGGAATATCGCCGATATGGGCTAGTAGGCGCAGCTCAATCTGGCTGTAGTCGGCGCTGATCAGAACCTTGCCGGGTTCGGCAATGAAGGCCTTACGGATCTTGCGACCCTCAGCCGTGCGGACCGGGATGTTCTGTAGGTTGGGATCGTTGGAGGACAGACGCCCGGTGGTGGTTGAGGCGAGCGCATAGGAGGTGTGGACGCGGCCGGTGCGTGGCGCAATGGCGGCGACCAGATTGTCGGTATAGGTGCCTTTCAGCTTGGAGAGCTGCCGCCAGTCCAGCAACACGCGGGGCAAGGCATGGCCCGCAACGGCGAGGTCTTCCAGTATGGCGGCGTCGGTCCCCTGGGCCCCGGTAGCCGTGGTGCGCTTGGAGGCCAAGCCCATCTCGCCGTAGAGCACGTCGCCAACCTGTTTAGGGCTGCCCAGATTGAAGGGATGACCCGCCAGTTCGTGAGCCTGGGCCTCCAGTTCAATCATCCGCATCGAAAAGTCGTGGCTGAGCCGGGACAGCTGTTCGGGATCAACCCGGATGCCTGCGTTTTCCATGCCCGCCAGTATCTGGGGCATGGGCCGTTCTAGGGTTTCATAGACGGTGAGTAAGCCCTCTGCGCGCAGGCGCGGCCGCAGGATGTTGTAGAGCCGCAGCGTCACGTCAGCGT
>JANPNB010000553.1:0-11737 GCA_031427275.1 Alphaproteobacteria bacterium
CACGAGGAGCATGGCGGTTTCCACGAGGAACACCCTAACACTCGGCACGATGGCTACCGCACGCCGTCCCGCCAAGGGGGCGGGTACTACGGCTATCAATCCTATGGCGGCTACCCGTCCTACGGCTCACGCGACGTCTACAGCTACCGTCCCAGCGTCACCTACAGCTACGGGCGTCGCTGGTAGCGCCTAACTTGGACAGTAACGGTGACAGTGCACTTAATTAAATGACCCTCGCGGATCGATTTGACCGACACGAGGTCCCATTAAGTGCACTGTCACCGTTACTCCGATGTCACCGTTACTCGAGGCGGCACGTGACGATGGGGGTGAGAGTCGGATGGACAGGGGGTTGCAGTTACGCACCCTAAATCTTCCCCCTTTTGGGTGGAGATGGCCTGAAAGGCCGGAAGGGGTTGCAGCCCACCGGCCTGCGCCCTTCAACCCCCTCCAATGACTTCGTATCCCAAGGTGGATGGGCCTACCTCAATTACGCGATGTCCCACTTGCAAACGCTGAAGTGCGACTACACGGGCACGCAGATCACCGTCACGTCACTTGCGCCTGAAGGGATTTCGCGAGACGGTTCGCGCACAGATCGACCGGGAGGACGGTGATGGCGGAGCTCAACGAAAACAAGCTGAATGAATTTGTCGGCAAGATGCTTGGCGACCTGGGCGGTGCGTTCAGCGTCCCCACAGTTCGGCTGGGATTCCGACTGGGGCTCTTTGACGCCCTGGACGAGGGCGGTCCGGCGACCGCCGGACAACTTGCCGAGCGGGCGGGTGGGCTGACCGAGCGCTATGTCCGCGAATGGGCGCTCGCGCAGGCTGCCAATGGCTATATCGACTACGACCCTGCTGATGAGACGTTCAATCTCTCGCCAGAACAGGCGATGGTGTTCGTCGCCAAGGACAGCCCAGTCTTTCTGGCCGGCGCGTTTGACCTTGTGGCCGCGATGATCGAGGGCGAACCCAAGGTCGAGAACTCCTTCCGTACTGGGAACGGCGTGCGCTGGGGCGACTCTGCCGGCTGCCTTTTTTGCGCGACGGGCGCTTTCTTCCGTCCGGGCTACGTCAACAACATCGTCCAGAACTGGCTCCCGGCCCTGGAAGGCGTGGAGGATAAGCTGAAATCAGGTGCCAAGGTCGCTGACATCGGGTGCGGCGTCGGCTTCTCGACGCTGCTGATGGCCGAAGCGTTCCCCAACAGCCGCTTTGTCGGGTTCGACTTCCACGAGCCCTCGGTGGAAGAAGCCCGTCGACATGCCAAGGCTCACGGTCTCTCGGAGCGCGTCAGCTTCGAGGCCACGAGCGTTAAAGAAATCGAGGACACGGGCTTCGACCTCGTCACGGCCTTCGACTGCCTGCACGACATGGGGGACCCCAGGGGCTGCGCGCGTCACATGCGGCAGATCCTCAAGGACGACGGTACGTGGATGATCGTGGAACCCATTGCCAGCGATCGCCCAGCCGACAACCTCAACCCCGTGGGGCGGCTCTACTACAACGCCTCGACGATGATTTGCGTGCCCACCTCTCTGGACCAGGAAGTCGGCGAGGCTATGGGAGCTCAGGCGGGCGAAGCGCAACTCAGCGACGTCATCCGACAGGGCGGCTTCACACGTATCCGCCGAGCAACTGAAGGTCCATTCAACATGGTGTTGGAGGCCCGCGTCTAGTGCGTCGGATGCTGTGACGACCCGGCGAGATTTCCTGCAGGCGGACGTTTTGGGTGCCAGCCTTGCGTCACTACGGTGACGCGGTTCGAGTCATATTGATCATCAGCGTGCGGACCTGACATTCCAAACCGCCGTAGTGGGTGGAAGGCCTACCTCAATTACGCGATGTCCCCATTTTCTGTTATCAGTGTGGATGTTCCGGGCTGGCAAACAGGATGAGTTCTACGCGGTTAGGCCCGTCCACATACCCGTCGTGGCCGGGTGGGATGTCAAAGAAGTCACCCTTATGCAGGCGGGTCTCGCGGCCGGTGTCGATCATTCGGACGACGAGTTCGCCAGCGATGCAGAATCCAGTGTGCCGCATGGGGCACGAAGCGGGGGACCCGAGGAGAGGCTTCTCATCAGCCTCCCAGGTCCAACCCGGCTCAAATATAGCATGCATCCCTGCGGTGCCGTCCGCCATTTTGATGATGGCAATGCCACCACGCTCTTTCATGTCTAGGAGTTGGTCGGGGGCTTCGAACCGCTTAATCTCAATCTCGCTGATCATCGCATGACGCTCCATCGGCTGTCGAACTGAGCACTCAGGGGCATCATATGCTTCGTAGGAGCGCGCGGCAAGACGCCACTAACTCAGGCGAGCACCCCGCTCGTGGCCGCTGCCCGGATTCGGCAGCCTACTATGCCAACACAGCCAGGGTCGGTGGGAGCTTCACGCGGGAGTAACGGTGACAGTGCACTTAATTCAATGACCCTCGCGGATCGATTTGACCGACACGAGGTCCCATATTTTTGACTTCGTGTCACCGAAATATCGTTAAAGCGGTCTTCGGTCGGCGTTCACTATTGATAGATTATGCGAATAAACATATATTTCGTAAATGTCGAAACCGACGAAGCCTCTGCAATTCTGTGGTGACTCCTAGGATGTGCTCGCCACCTTCCCGGAGGATGCGAAACGCAGCGCAGGTTTTTGGTTGTACTTGGTACAGGTCGGCCGAGAGCCGGGTGATTGGAAGCCCATGCCGTCCGTGGGCGCAGGCGTACGCGAGATCCGCGTCAGAGACGAGTCCGGCGCGTTTCGCGTGATGTATGTCGCCAAGTTTGTGGAGGCCGTTTACGTGTTGCACTGCTTCCAGAAGAAAACTCAGCAGACATCGACGAAGGATATCGAGTTGGGCCGGAAGCGGCTCAAGACCCTGCTAGAGGAAAGAAGCCAATGACGATTACTGGAAAATCCTTTGCGACGGCGTGGGACGCCATCGCCGCTACGCCAGAGGAGGCCATGATCCTAAAGGCGCGGGCAGATTTGATGCTTGTTCTGACAGATCATATCAAGGCGAACGGCTGGACCCAAGCGCAGGCGGCTAAACATCTCGGCGTGACCCAACCGCGTATCTCCGACCTCGTGCGGGGTAAGTATAATCTGTTCGGCTTGGATCACTTGGCCACAATGCTGGCTAGGGCCGGGCGGCAGATCGATATTCGGGTCAAGAAAGCGGTGCCGCAGAAACATGCTGCTTAGGGGGAAAGTGCAGAAAGCATTTAGAGGAGATTGAACATGTCAGCCTAACTGGCCGCAAATTAAGGCGATCGGGTCCGCCGCCCTGCTGCGATGGTGGCTCTCAACGCACCTTCGCTCAAGCCGCCGCGCACCAGAAATTGGCCCACGAGATAGGCAGGCGTGCCTTCAATACCCAGCGACCAAGCCTGAGTGGCGTGGCGCGCTAGCTGAGCATCGAACGCCGGACCATGTGTCCGCAAGTCTGCTTCGACTCGCGGCCAGTCGACGCCGGCCTCTGTCGCCACCACCCGAACGCCCGCTCGATCAAGGGGGCGGCGCGTCTGCATCAGGGCATTGTGAACGGCCACATAGCGGCCCTGCCGGTGCGCCGCTAACGCCACGCGCGCCGCATATCGCGAGTTTTCACCCAGGATTGGCCAATCCTTGTAAATCACCCGCACGCCATGATCGGTCCGACGCACCCGATCCAGTGCCCCATCCGTAACCCGGCAGATTGGGCATTGGTAGTCTGTGAACAGCACGATCGTGACGTCGGCCGTCGCAGGCCCGACAGCGGGACTACCGGGATCGCCAAGGACGGCTTCGACCACCGGCGTTCGGCCGACCTTGAGCCGCGCCGGTGCCATCTGGCGCAAAGCCACTGAGGCCGCCAACCCGAGGATGATCGCCAGGCACAGAGTGACCCTCGGGTAGCGACCGACGAGAGAGTTGGAGGCCGGGTTGGCGCCTAAAGTCCCGGGCGCGCCTCTAGACCGCTTCAGAACCAGGCCCGTACGGCGATCACAAAGCTCGTCGCCTCGAGGTTCTTGCCCAGCGCTCGGGCGTAATCGCTAGTGCTCCCGAATTTCCGGTCATAAGATACCCCGGTATGGGGTGCGAATTCCCGGTCACGGATTGATGCGGTTTCCATCGATTGTCCGGCCCAGAGTTCCAGTCAATATCACCATACATAATGTCCTCTACATATGGTGATATCAATACCTCGACATGGCGCTCAAGGCCTCCGACCCTGGGTCGCATTGCAGGTTCAGGAAAAGGAGCGCTAACTATCTGGGCTTCAACCCGGCAATCTGCGGGGCCGTTTTTTCCTGTGTGCAGGAAGATCGATGAGCAGGGAACGGGAGCTGACCATGCTGGACACGACAGTAAGACGGGATCGCGAGGTCGGCCAACTGGCCGACGCGATCAGGATCGAGCCCGCCTATGATGATCCGCAGGCGGTGCTAGCGCTCATTCGACGATCGGGTCCCTATCAGCAGGTGGCGGGTGCCCATAAGACGGACACTCTGCAAGGCGACAAGCCGTTCTTCCGCGCCTTCTGGGCGACAGGGGGCAAAATTCGGCTGCCCGGAGCAGAACTCGTCTTCGACAATCCCCGCTTTATCGAAGCCGCCAAGCGTTCGTTCCGGTCGGAGGTTGTCGAACCCAGCACTCTGCTTCTTAATGTATCCACGCCGATGGGCGCAGGCCCTCCACACCTGGATCTGCCCTTTTTCCGCGGAGCCTCGGGATGGCCGTTCTGGCTGCTCGCCTTCATGGGCATTTCCGGGCTGTTCCACGACTATGCTATCCCGATCGCCTCGACGATCTCGTGGTTCTATCGAGGCGAGGGCGGCGACTTCGAGTACTGGCCGGAGGGTGGGGATGGTCCATCGGTGGTCGAGCCCGCCCCGCTATGGAACGCCGCGGTCGTGGCCGACAATGAGTACATGTATCACCGTATCGGGAAGGTTGGCCGCCCCGACCAGTATCTGAGGCCCGGACAGATCGGGCGGGACGCGGTCGTCCGTTACGCCGGTGACCGCCGGTGGGAGATCGCCGACCGCGGCGACGTTCAAGCTGTCTACGACGAGGGCGACGTTCGGTTCTCGCTACTCTGGAAGGCTTTCGTGTTTAAGGACCAAGCGGCGGCGGCGGTGTTTCGCGACCGCAGTCACGACCTCACCCCCGAAAAAGTCGTGGCTATCTTTGCGACTGACTTGAAGCGTCGAGGCCTCACACCGGTGGAGCCGACTGATCCGTTCAATGACGAGGCCTGGCAGATCCAGATCCAGGCGTCCTACACACGCCGCTTTTCGGGAACGCTCGCAGCGGCCTGAGCTGACCAACTCGGGGCGAGGCGGTTGCGGTGCACTTAATCCTTGATCCCCGTGGATCGATTTGACCGATACGGGATCCAATTAAGTGCACTGTCATCGTTATTCCCGTTATTCTCGACTATCGCCCGGGCACGCGGCATGACCGAAATCGCCAAAACCGCAGGGCTTGCCCGAGGCTCCCTGTATAAGGCCATCGGCGAAGGCGCGAACCCGACTCTAGCGACCTTATTGTCAGTGTTGAGCGCCTTGAATGTGACGTTGAGTGTCAAGCCGAGAGTTGCGGCTTAGGTCGAGCCTCACTGGAAGCGCTGCAATCGAATTTCGCTAAATCTTCCGGTCCTGCCAATAGGCGTCGCGCAACAGCCGCTTATACAGCTTCCCCGTTGGCAACCGGGGCATCTCGGCGATGAAGTCGATGGATCTCGGGGCCATGTAGTGGGCGAGGTTGGCGCGGGCATAGGCCATCAGTTCGGCGGCCAGTTCGTCGGACGCCACTTGGCCTGGAGCCACCTCGATCACCGCCTTGACCGCTTCGCCCATCTCCTGATCGGGAATGCCGAACACCGCCACGTCGGCGACCTTGGGGTGGGTGACCAGCGCGTCTTCGATGGCCTGCGGATAGATGTTAACGCCGCCCGAAATGATCATGAACGCCTTGCGGTCGGTCAGGTAGAGATAACCGTCGGCGTCGAGATAGCCGACATCGCCCAGCGCGTTCCAGTTGGGGTGCTTGGGGTGGCGGGCGTCAGCGGTTTTGCCGGGGTCGTTGTGGTATTCGAAGGTCGGGGTTTCGCGCTCAAAATAGACTAGGCCGGTCTCGCCGGTCGGAAGCTCTTCGCCGTTTTCATCGCAGATATGCAGGATGCCGAGCGCCGATTTGCCGACGGAGCCGGGATGCTCCAGCCAGTCTTGGCTGGTGATGAAAGTCGAGCCTGAGCCCTCGGTGCCGGCATAATACTCGTAGAGGATCGGCCCCCACCATTCGATCATCTGGCGCTTGATCTCGACGGGGCAGGGCGCGGCGGCGTGGATGGCGACACGGTGGCTGGAGAGATCGTAGCGGGCGCGGTCTTCCGGCGTCAGCTTCATCATCCGCACGAACATGGTGGGGACCCACTGGCTGTGGGTGACGCCGTATTGTTCGATCAGACGCAGGGCGGCTTCGGCGTCGAAGCGCTCCATCATCACCACCGTGCCGCCGAACGACTGGACGCTGAGTACATAGGCGAGCGGGGCGGCATGATAGAGCGGCGCGGGCGATAGATAGACGCTGTCGGGCGTCAGGCCGTAGCGGTTGACGGTCTGGCGGGTGGCGAAACCCTCGGCGGTGGTCATGTCCGGCAAGGGACGCAGGATGCCTTTGGGCCGCCCTGTGGTGCCGGAGCTGTAGAGCATGGAGTCGCCCATCCACTCTTCCGGCAGCGGTTCGGACGACGAACCGGCCAGGGCGGTCTCGTAAGACTGCCACCCCGAGACTACCCCATCGACCATCAGCCGGAGCGGGCAATTGGGCATCAAGTCGGCCAGCGCCTCAGCGGCCTCCCGCTTGGCAAACGAGGTGATGATCGCCTTGGCCCCACAGTCGCCGACGATATAGGCGGTCTCGTCCGGCGGCAGATACCGATTGATGGTCGTCACATAGAGGCCAGACCGGAATGCTGCCCAGACGCCGTCCATGAAGGCCAGATTGTTCTCCATCAGGATGCAGATATGGTCGCCGCGCCGCAGGCCTTGGTCGTGGAAGAACCGCGACAGACGATTGGAGCGTTCGTTCAGCTGGGCATAGCTCACCACTGCGCCAGTGTCGGCAGAGATCATCGCCGGTTTGTCGGGCGTCAGGCGGGCATGGTCGGCGAGGTACATGTTTAGTCGAGGTCCTGACCGTTCATGCCGGCGTTCTTTCGGGCCTTGGCGACCATGTCTGCGACGATGGGGCCGAGCATATTGGGGTCGGCCACAGCGTCTACGGTCGGACCCCGATGCCAGCCCTCGGCAATGGCCAGCATGGAGCCGCTGGCCTCGAACATGCGACCCGAGACTTCGCTCGACTGCTCGCTGGCCAGCCACACCGCTATGGGGGCGATCCAGCGCGGGTTCATCCGCTCACGGCGTTCATCGGTGACCGGGCCGCCCAGATCTTCGGTCAGGCGAGTCAGGGCGCCGGGTGCAATCGCGTTGACCGTCACGCCGTAGCGCCGCAATTCGCGCGACGCGATGATGGTGAAGCCCGCAATCCCCATCTTGGCCGCACCATAGTTGGTCTGGCCGATATTGCCGTAGATGCCGGAAACCGACGAGGTATTGATGATCCGGCCGTTCACTGGAACGCCGGTCGCTTTGTTCAGGTCCCGCCAATAGGCCGCCGCGTGATGGGCTGGGGCGAAGGTGCCTTTCAGGTGAACCTGGATCACGGCGTCCCATTCGGCCTCGGTCATATTGACCAGCATCCGGTCGCGCAGGATGCCCGCATTGCTGATCAGCACGTCGAGCTTGCCATAGGTGCTGATGGCCTGGTCGATCATGGCCTTGGCCTGATCCCAGTTGGAGACGTCGGCCCCGTTGACCACCGCCTCCCCGCCGGCAGCGATGATCTCGGCCACCACCTCGGCGGCGGGAGAGAGGTCGGCGCCCTCGCCGTCACGCGCGGCACCCAGGTCATTGACCACGACCTTGGCCCCCTCGGCGGCCAACATCAGGCAGTATTCCCGGCCAATGCCGCGTCCGCCGCCGGTGACAATGGCCACGCGGCCTTCGCACAATCGTGCCATGGTGTTCTCCCTGGGCTCGGTGGCCTGTGTCTCGCTTGGGACCAAGGGGCCACAGACCGGACGGAGACACAAGTCTGACTAATAGGGAGCTTCCTCGGCGCGAGGTGCGTCCGGTTCTGGCTGGATGTCTTCTTGCGGTGCGGGGTCGGGTTCGTGCTCAGCGAAGTCGCTGGAGAGGTCGTCATAGAAGCGGCTGCGCGGGTCAGGTTCTGGCTCAGCCACGGGGTCGGTTTGGTAGATGATCTCCGCGGGGGCTTCGGGGATCAGCCAATCGAAGTCGCGGACGGGTAGCTTGTCGTGCGCCGCGATCATGAACCGTCGCCAGATTTCGGCTGACATCACCCCGCCGGTGACGTGGTTCATGGGGCGGTCGTCATCATTGCCGACCCAGACCCCGGCCACATAGTCGGGCGTAAAGCCGATGAACCAAGCGTCGCGCCAGTTCTGGCTGGTGCCGGTCTTGCCTGCCGCTGGGCGACCGAAATTGGCGCGCGTACCAGTGCCGGAGCGGATCACCCGCTGCATCATCCGCACCATCATGCTGGCGTTGGGCATGCCATAGACCGGGAGCGGCGAGGCGGTCTGTTGACGATAGATTTCGGCCCCGCCGACGGTGCGGATTTCATCGACAATATAGGGGGTGGTCTTCTGGCCCTGGTTTTGGAAGACCTGAAAGCCCGAGACCATATCGATCAGCGGGACCTCATAGGCCCCAAGCGCGACGGCCAGATTGGGGGTGTTGGGAATAGAGATCAGACCGAAGCGGTGGGCCAGTTCGGCAATGGCGGGACCGCCCACCTCCTGGGCCAGTTTGACAGCCACAGTGTTGATGGATTGAGCCAAGGCGGTCTCTACCGTGACGGTGCCGCGGTAGCCGCCGCCGTAGTTCTTGGGTGACCAATCGCCTAAGCGTATGGGGCCGTCGACCCGAGTGTCGGTGGGCAAGACGCCGTGTTCAAGGGCCGCAGCGTAGATGAACGGCTTAAAGCTGGAGCCGGGCTGGCGACGGGCCTGAACAGCGCGGTTGAAGACACTGCGGCCATAGTCCACGCCACCGACCATGGTGCGCACCGCGCCGTCCGCCGACAGGGCGACCATGGCCCCTTGATCGGCTCCAGCCGCACCGCCTTGCGCGCTCACGACCTGGCGCAGAACTTGAGCGCCGATGGCTTGAAGGTTGGGGTCAAGGGTCAGTCTGACCATCAAGTCGGGGGAATTGGGACCCACCCGGCGCAGCACCTCGGAGGTGGCGAAGTCCAGCGCGTAACCCATATCGCCGTCATTGGCCAAGGCTATGGCCGTGAGTTTGGGCGGGGCGGCCAGGGCGGCTTGTTCTTGATCGGCACTGATCCAGCCTTCGGCACGCATGTTTTCCAGGACGAGGCGCTGACGTTCCAGTGCCAAGGCCATATTGCGATGCAGGGCCAGCCGAGTCGGTGCCTTGGGCAGGGCGGCCAGCAGGGCGGCTTCAGACAGGGTCAATTGGCCCGCCGTCTTGCCGAAATAGGTGCGCGCCGCCCCATCGACGCCAAAGGTATTGGCCCCGAAATAGGTGCGGTTGAGGTAGAGCTCTAGCACCTCGTCCTTGGTCAGCATGCGCTCCAGGCGTTGGGCGATTACTGCCTCCTGGATTTTGCGCTTCAGGGTCTGGTCAGGCGTGAGGAACAGGCTCTTGGCCAATTGCTGCGAGAGGGTCGAGCCGCCTTGCACCACCTCGCCTGCCTGCCAGTTGGCCACTGCGGCGCGGGCGATGCCGATCACGTCGATGGGTCCATGGCGATAGAACCTGCGGTCTTCGGCGGCCAGGAAAGCCAGCGGCACGTGGGCCGGAAGCTGGTCGAGGGTAACCCGGTCGCCGTTCTTGGGGCCACGCGCGGCGATCAATCCGCCCGTACGATCAAAGAACCGGATCGAGGGTGCGCGGTTGAGGGTGTAGAGCTGATCTCGGGCCGGGATGGGCGGCAGGTCACTGAGATAGATGCGCCGACCATAGATATAGCCGTTCAGAGCGCCGACGAGCAGGACCACGGCGATGGATCCCAGGATCAACCAAAGCTTAGAGATGCGGATGCGGCGACGCAGGGGCCTGCCTGCACGCGCGCGTGGCAGATCGGCGCGAAAGGTCTCGCGTTGGCCAGTCGGTGAAGAGGGGTCGGATTTCCGGTCGTTCAATTTCAGAGTCTTCAGGAAGAATGGGCGTGGACTACAAATCTGGTCTAGACCGGCCCTAACATGACGCCACGACCTTTCTGGGAAACAAAGACGCTCGAGGAGATGAATCCCGAGGAATGGGAGAGTCTATGCGATGGCTGCGGACTTTGCTGTCTGGTTCGCTTCGAGGATGAAGATACCGGCGAGGTGATCCCCACCCGCGTGCATTGCAAGCTGCTGGATGCCCAGCTTTGCCGTTGTTCAGATTATGAGAACCGCCGTGATCAGGTGCCCGATTGTATCAAGCTGACGCCGCAGAACGTGGAGCGGCTGGCCTGGATGCCGCTGTCTTGCGGCTACCGCAGGGTCCATGAAGGGCGAGGCTTGGCGTCATGGCATCCGCTGATCAGCGGTGACCCGGAAAGCGTGCACCGGGCCGGAGTTTCAGCGCGGGGTCAGACCTTGAGCGAAGACGAGTTGGCCGATCCTGAGGACGCCGTTGACCATGCAGCTTGGGATCTGATGGCTGAGCGCGGGAAAGAAAAACGCCGCCGACCTTAGGGTCGACGGCGTAGATCATCTTGCAGTCGTCGCCTGATTTAGGCGGCAATAGCGGTCCGACGGCGACGCAGAGCCGCGCCAGCCAAGCCGAAGCCACCGATCATCAGAGCCCAGGTGGTGGGCTCGGGAACTGCCCCGCCCAAGGTGTAACGCACGACCAGGGTCTCAGGAACGCCCTGGCCGCCTGAGATCGACGGGTCATACCAAGTGCCAGCGACGCCATCGGACCAATCACAGTGCGTGTGAGTCGTCGAGAAGTAGGCAGCAGCGCAAGCAGCGGCTCTGCCCGGCGAGCCAGCTTGGAAGTGATTTCCAACCGAGTCAGATCCACCGTTTGGCACGTTTGCACCCGTGAAGACGAAGTCTCCTGCCACAGGATGGGCGGCAAATTCGGCCGCAGTCGGCAGACGCCAGCCGAAAGCACCTTGATAGGCCAAGGTAATGTCGCCGCAGGAGTCGACGGCACCGCACGGGGCGGCCCAGGCCCAATCGAGACCACCGATGGT
Source organism: Alphaproteobacteria bacterium (assembly GCA_031427275.1). Lineage (GTDB taxonomy): Bacteria > Pseudomonadota > Alphaproteobacteria > Caulobacterales > Caulobacteraceae > Phenylobacterium. The sequence goes on from JANPNB010000553.1 coordinate 11,292, forward strand.
GATGAAAGCATTAGACGGCACAGGCAGGTTTACGGTGGCATTCGCCGTACCGGCCAAGCCCATAGAAGCCACGGCAACCGCCGCCAAAAGTTGAAGTTTCATACTAGTCCCCAGAATTCCAAGTTAGGAAAATCACAATCCTTGACGGGTCGTAGCCTACTGGTGCGCTGCTAGACTGATCCCTGAAGTTGGACAACGAGGTTCCCTTTCTGCACGAAAATTAACTGTCCTGGTTGCTCGTGACAGGTCATAACTCGGAACCCACATGTTGCATTAATATCACATATGGGCTTGCGCTTAGGTTCAAACCGCCTAATTGAAGGGCTGGACTTCGGTTGGTTTGAAAGGTGACTCTCTTTGGCGCGCGATCCCTATCTGGAGCTGGGCGTGGCGCGGGGTGCCACAGCCGCCGAGATCCGCAAAGCCTTTCACAAGCTGGCCAAGGC
>JANPNB010000554.1:0-4891 GCA_031427275.1 Alphaproteobacteria bacterium
GGTCTCGACCGCATATTCGATGTTCGGGCCTTCGACGATGGCGTCCACCGGGCAGGCCTCCTGGCACAGACCGCAATAGATGCATTTGACCATATCGATGTCGTAGCGGGTGGTTCGGCGGCTGCCGTCCTCGCGCGGTTCGGCCTCAATGGTGATCGCCTGGGCCGGGCAAATCGCTTCGCACAGCTTGCAGGCAATGCAGCGATCCTCGCCGTTGGGATAGCGGCGCAGGGCATGCTCGCCCCGGAAACGCGGCGACTGAGGGCCACGCTCATTCGGATAGATCACGGTGGCCTTGGGTTTGGCCATGTAGCGCAGCGCCATACCAAATGCGCCGACAAACTCTAGCAGAGCCGCGCCTTTGATCGCCTGGGTCACTCGTTTCAGCATTGGCGGTTACTTTCTCTGGCACGTAAAGGCGGAGATCCGCTGTTCATCGCCGTCCTTGTTCAGCACCAGCTCCTGGCCTTTGGCGAGGCAGGCGGCGCGCGCAACCTTCAACGTGTCGTAGTTCGCCACGTCGCCATTGGCCTCCGCCGTCGCGCAGGCGCTGAGGCAAGCCAAGCCGATTGATAGGATGAGCGCCTTCATGAAGCCACCGGCCCTAGGACTTTCCAGCCAGCCACCAGGGCCACAGCCACTAGCGAGATCGGCAGAAACACTTTCCAACCCAGACGCATAAGCTGGTCATAGCGGTAACGTGGCACGACAGCCTTGGTCATGGCGAACAGGAAGAAGAAGAAAATGATCTTTATGAACAGCCACATGAAGCCATAGAAGCTCTGCGCGGTCGGAGCCCAATCCTTGACGAAGGGCAGGTCAATCGGGGCCTGCCAGCCACCGAAGAATAGGATCGAGATCATGGCGCACATCAGGATGATGTTGGCCAACTCGCCGATCATAAAGAGCAGGAAGGGCGAGGACGAGTACTCCACCTGATACCCCGCCACGAGCTCAGACTCAGCTTCAGGCAGATCAAAGGGCGGGCGGTTGGTTTCCGCCAGGGCTGAGATGAAAAAGATCACCGACATCGGGATCATCACCAAGGCGATGGGCAGGTTGTGCAAACCGCCGCCCAGCACATTCCAGTTCCAGAACCCGCCGGCCTGTTGCTCGACGATGAGACCCAGGTTCATGGTTCCGGCCAACAGGATCACGGTGATGATCACAAAACCGATGGACACCTCGTAGCTGACCATCTGCGCCGCCGACCGCAGGCTGCCTAGAAATGGATATTTCGAGTTCGACGCCCAGCCACCCATAATGATGCCGTAGACACCCAGTGACGAGATCGCGAACAGGTACAGCACGCCGACATTGATGTTCGACACAACCCAGCCCGGAGCCAGCGGGATCACCGCCCAGCCTACCAGAGCCAGGGCAAAGGTCAGCACGGGTGCCAGCAGAAACACGAACTTGTCGGCCCCGTCGGGGATGACAATCTCTTTCAGGATAAATTTCAGCAGGTCGGCGAACGACTGCAACAGGCCAAACGGCCCAACCACATTGGGGCCTTTGCGCATCTGCACGCCTGCCCAAATCTTGCGGTCGCCGTACATGAAGAACGCCAGTGAAATCAACAACCAGCCGAGTACAGCTAAGATCTGCAGGCCGGTGATCGTGAACCAGCCAAGCGGGGTGGACCAGAAAAATTCAGGAGCAGGCATCAACGAACCTCAACTCCGCTCATCCCGGCAAAGGCCGGGACCCAGGTGACAAGCGCAATGCTCTCCAGAAGAAACTGGGGCCCGGCCTTCGCCGGGATGAGCGGGGATTTATGTGACATCACCCTACTCCGCAGCCATCTTGGCAGCGTCCGAGGCAACGGCGGCGCATTGCGCCATCGTCACGCTGGCGCGCGCAACTGGGTTGGTCAGGTGGAACGCCTTGATCGGACTGGCAAACGGCGCGTCCGACAAAGCCCCTTCGCCACCAATGGCAGCAAGATCAGCAGTTCCTACTGGGGCATAGTCGATCTGGCCCAGGGTCGGGTGCTCGACAAACAGCTTGGCGCGCAGTTGGGCTAGGGTGTCATAGGGCAAGGTCTGGCCCAACCGCTCCGAAAGTGCGCGGAAAATCGACCAATCTTCGCGGCCTTCGCCCTTAGGGAACACAGCGCGGAAGCCCATCTGCACGCGGCCTTCGGTATTGACGTAGAGGCCGTCCTTTTCGGTATAGGCCGCGCCGGGCAAGATCACATCGGCCTTGTGGGCCCCCGCGTCGCCGTGGGTACCAAGATAGACTTTGAACGCCTCAGAGGCCGAAGTGTCGATCTCATCGGCCCCCAGCAGCAACAGCAGGTCGAGCCCACCCTTGGTGACCATTTCGGAAGCCGTCTTGCCACCATCGCCGGGCAAGAAACCCAGGTCGAGGCCACCGACCCGCGCGGCCGCCGAATGCAGCACGTTCCAAGTCATGTTGAAGGTCTTGGCCACACCAGCTGCCGCATAAGCCACCGCTGCGCCATCAGCCCGTGCTACCGCGCCAGCACCCAGAATGATGGCTGGAGACTTGGCGTCCTTGAGAGCCCTGGCAAATTCCAACTTAGACTTAGCCAGACCCGCCAAGGTCGCCGGTCCGGCACCCAGATATTCATAGCCGTAGGTCAGGTCAGCTTGCTCGCCAATCACGCCGACCGTCAGCTTACCTGCCAACCAACGCTTGCGCAGGCGAGCATTGAGCACAGGCGCTTCCAACCGTGGATTGGTCCCGACCAGCAGGATCACATCAGCAGTTTCGATCCCGGAAATGGTGGAATTGAACAGCCAGCTCTCGCGCGGACCATCGCCCAGCGCCATGCCGTCTTGGCGACAATCGATATTGGCGCTGCCCATTGACGCGAACAGGTCTTTAGCCGCCTTCATCGACTCTACGTCTTGAAGATCACCGGCAATCACCCCAATCCGCTCGGGCGACGTCGCTTGGAGCTTTGTGGCAACAAGGCTCAGAGCTTCAGCCCAGGTCGCGGGGCGAAGGGTGCCAGCCTCGCGGATATAGGGTTTGTCCAGACGCTGACGCGACAGACCGTCCACGGCATAGCGAGTCTTATCGCTGATCCACTCTTCGTTGATGTCTTCGTTCAGGCGCGGCAAAACCCGCAGTACCGCAGGTCCACGACTATCGACCCGGATGGCCGAACCGAGCGCGTCCATCACATCGACGCTCTCGGTCTTCTTGAGTTCCCAAGGCCGAGCATTAAAGGCGTAGGGTTTCGAGGTCAGCGCGCCCACCGGGCACAAATCGATCACATTGGCCGACAGTTCGGACGCCACCGACTTGCCAAGATAAGTCGTGATTTCAACGTCTTCGCCGCGAGAGATCAAGCCGATATCCGGTACACCCGCCACTTCGGTAATGAAGCGAACGCAGCGGGTGCACTGAATGCAGCGGGTCATTACCGTCTTGATTAACGGACCCATCGACTTTTCCTCGACGGCGCGCTTGTTCTCGTCATAGCGACTGTCGTCGCGACCATAGCCCATGGCTTGGTCTTGCAAATCGCACTCACCGCCCTGGTCGCAGATCGGGCAATCCAGCGGGTGATTGATCAGCAGGAATTCCATCACCCCTTCCCGGGCCTTCTTGACCATCGGGGTATTGGTGAAAATCTCATTGCCCTCAGCGGCGGGCAAGGCACACGAGGCCTGCGGCTTAGGCGGACCGGGCTTCACCTCGACCAAGCACATGCGACAGTTGCCAGCGATGCTCAACCGCTCGTGATAGCAGAAGCGCGGAATCTCCTCCCCAGCCAGCTCTGCGACCTGCAGAACCGTCATGCCGGGTTCAAACTCGACCTCGACGCCGTTGACCTTAGCTATTGGCATGCCGACCTACTCCGCCGCACGCAGGGTCGCGCCCTGCACATGTGGCTTGCCGATACGATAATTGGTGATCCGCTCCTCCACCTCATGGCGGAAGTGGCGGAACAAGCCCTGGATCGGCCAGGCTGCCGCGTCGCCGAGACCGCAGATAGTGTGGCCCTCGACTTGGCTGGCGACGTCCAGGAGCATGTCGATCTCCTTCATTTCCGCCTCGCCGGTGGCCATGCGCTCCATGACCCGCCACATCCAGCCCGTGCCTTCGCGGCACGGCGTGCACTGGCCGCAACTCTCGTGTTTGTAGAAATAGGAGGCCCGCGCGATGGCCCTCACCAAGTCAGCGTCCTTGTCCATGACGATCATGGTGGCAGTCCCCAGGCCTGAACGACGGGCGGCCAAGTCGTCAAAGTCCATCAGGGCTTCTTCGGCTTCGGCCGCCGGGATCATCCGCATGGAGATACCGCCGGGGATTACAGCCTTCAGGTTGCCCCATCCGCCGCGCACACCGCCGAAATGCTCCTCGATCAGCTGGCGCATGGGTATCGACATGGCCTCTTCGACCACGCAGGGATTATTTACATGGCCCGAGGCGGCCATCAGCTTAATGCCGGAATTCTTTGGACGTCCGAAACCGGCAAACCACCCTGCCCCACGTCGCAGGATCGTACCGACCACGGCGATGGACTCGACATTGTTGATGGTCGTCGGCGCGCCATAGATGCCAGCCCCAGCCGGGAACGGGGGTTTCAGGCGCGGTTGGCCCTTCTTGCCCTCCAGGCTCTCCATCAGCGCGGTTTCGTCGCCACAAATATAAGCGCCCCCGCCGTGGGTGACGTGCAGGTCGAAGTCCCAACCGTGGACATTGCCCTTACCGATTAATTTGGCGGCATAAGCTTGCTTGATCGCGGCCTCCAGGCGCTCGCGCTCTTGGACATATTCGCCGCGGATATAGATATAGGCGGTGTGGGCACGGATGGCGTAGCTGGCCACCAAACAGCCTTCGATCAGCAGGTGCGGGTCATTGCGCAGGATCTCGCGGTCCTTACAGGCACCGGGTTCCGACTCATCGGCAT
>JANPNB010000555.1:0-3038 GCA_031427275.1 Alphaproteobacteria bacterium
TGCAGTGGTGATCGGCGGTGGTCTGCTGGGACTGGAAGCGGCATATGGTTTGGCCAAGCGCGGTATGAAGGCCACGGTCGTTCATCTCATGGACGTGCTGATGGAGCGCCAGCTCGACAGCGCCGCAGGCTTTCTGCTGACCCAGGCCCTGATCGAACGTGGCGTCGAGACAGTGCTTTCCGCGCAGTCCGAAGCCGTCTTGGGCGGGGCCGGCAAGGTTACGGGCCTCAAGCTCTCTGACGGACGGATCCTTCCCTGTTCCATCCTGGTGATGGCCGTCGGCATTCGGCCCAACACCACGCTTGCCAAGGCCTGCGATATCAATGTCGGACGCGGCGTGATCGTCGATGACCAGATGCGCACCTCCGACCCCGACATCTATGCGATCGGCGAATGCGCCGAACACCGCGGCATCGCTTACGGCCTAGTCGCGCCCATCTGGGACATGTGCCGCACGCTCGCCGCGACCCTAACCGGAGATGAGGCCGCGACCTATAGCGGCTCGATGCTTTCGACGCGGCTGAAGGTTTCAGGCGTGGACGTGTTCTCCGCCGGCAACTTCGCGGGCGGGGAGGGATGCGAAGACATCGTGTTCCGCGACGCTGGGCGCGGGGTTTACAAGCGGGTGGTGCTACAGGACGGCAAGGTCGCTGGGGCCGTGCTGTTCGGCGACGCCGAAGACGGCGGCTGGTACTTCGACCTGATGCGACAGTCTACGGACGTGTCTGCAATCCGCGAAACCCTGATTTTCGGCCAAGCCATCACGGAGGGTTTATCAGGCCTGGACCCTAGTGCGGCCGTTGCGGCCATGTCCGACGACCAAGAGGTCTGCGGCTGCAACGGCGTTTGCAAGGGACAGATCACCAGCGCAATCACCAGCCAGAGCCTGACCACCCTGGACGCCGTGCGCGGCGTGACCAAGGCCTCGGCCTCCTGCGGCTCCTGCACGCCTCTGGTGGAGAAGCTGCTGAAATTGACGCTCGGCGATGGTTTCCAGGCGCAAGCCGGCCCAACCCCGATGTGCAAATGCACCCACCACACCCATGACTTTGTGCGTCGCGCCATTGTTGCTGACGGCCTGAAGTCCTCCTTGGCGGTCATGCAGGCTCTAGAATGGATCACGCCGGATGGCTGTGCTTCCTGCCGACCGGCGCTCAACTACTACCTGATCTGCGCTTGGCCGGGCGACTATGCCGACGACAAGCAGTCGCGCTTCATCAATGAACGCGCCCACGCCAATATCCAGAAAGATGGCACCTACTCTGTCGTACCGCGCATGTGGGGCGGCATGACCACGCCGGACGAACTGCGCGCCATCGCCGACGTGGCCGACAAGTTCCAAATCCCAGCGGTCAAGGTCACCGGCGGGCAACGCATTGACCTTCTCGGGGTCAAGAAGGATGACCTGCCGGCGGTTTGGGCTGATCTCAATGCCGCCGGCATGGTCTCTGGACATGCCTATGCCAAGGGTCTGCGAACCGTGAAAACCTGCGTCGGCACCGACTGGTGCAGGTTCGGAACCCAGGACTCCACGGGCCTCGGCATCCGACTGGAAAAGTTCATGTGGGGGTCCTGGACCCCGGCCAAGGTCAAGCTGGCGGTCTCTGGTTGCCCGCGCAACTGTGCCGAGGCCACCTGCAAGGATGTGGGCGTTATATGCGTCGATAGCGGCTACGAAATCCATGTGGGCGGTGCGGCAGGCCTGCACATACGCGGCACCGAGGTCCTCACCAAGGTTACCACCGAGGAGGAGGCGATCTGGACCATCTGCGCCCTCGTCCAACTCTATCGCGAGCAAGGTTGGTATCTAGAGCGGATCTATAAGTGGATGGACCGTGTCGGCTTGGACGCCATCAAGGCGGCCCTTGCTGAACCAGCCGACCGCAGAACGCTCTATGACCGCTTTGCCTATTCCCAGCGTTTCTCGCGCATCGATCCGTGGGCGGAGCGTGTCGCTGGTCGTCACGCAGAGGAATTCAACCCGCTCAGCCGCCGCCTGGAGTTATCGCCCGTATGACCGCTCTTGTGAAAGTGCCTGCCGTGATCTGGACCGACGTCGGCGCGGTAACCGACATCCCCCGCCGAGGTGCCAGACGGGTGCCCAGTCCACAGGGTGACATCGCCATCTTCCGCACCGGCGACGGCAAGGTGTTCGCTCTGTTGGACAAATGCCCCCACAAGGGTGGCCCGCTCAGCCAAGGTATCGTCCACGATCAATCGGTAACCTGCCCGCTGCACGGTCGGGTCATCGATCTGGCCACTGGCGAAGGGCGCGGTGCTGACAAGGGGCAGGGCTGCGCGCCAGTCGTCCCGCTCGAAGTGGTGGATGGACGCCTAATGCTGGGGCTGGTCGAGGGTTAAGTGTGATACCGCTACCTTCCATTTCCACCACCTGCCCCTACTGCGGCGTAGGGTGCGGGATCGCGGCGCTTGTCTCAAGTGAGCGCGACCTATTGATCAGTGGTGATCCCTGCCACCCCGCCAATGCTGGGCGGCTATGCTCGAAAGGTACCGCGCTTGGCGCAACTGTGGGTCTTGAGGGTCGACTCCTCTCCCCGATGATCGGTGACAGGCAAGTGGCCTGGAGCGAGGCCATCAACCTTGTGGCACGACGTTTTGCCCAGACCATTGCCAGACATGGCCCGGACTCAGTGGCGTTCTACGTGTCGGGCCAGTTGCTGACGGAAGACTACTACGCCGCCAACAAGCTGATGAAGGGCTTCATCGGCTCGGGAAACATCGACACCAACTCCCGGCTCTGCATGGCCTCAGCGGTGGTTGCCCACAAGCAAGCCTTTGGCGCTGACCTGGTGCCGGGCTGCTATGAAGACCTCGACCTCGCCGACCTCGTGGTGTTCAGCGGTCACAATGCCGCCTGGACCCATCCGGTGCTGTTCCGCCGCATGGAGGCCGCCCGGGCGCGGGGCCAACGCCATGTGGTTATCGATCCACGCCGCACTTATACCGCTCAGGTTGCCGATCTGCATCTGCCCGTGGCCCCCCAGATGGACGTCAGGCTCTGGAACGGCCTGCTGGCC
>JANPNB010000556.1:0-7774 GCA_031427275.1 Alphaproteobacteria bacterium
CACAGGCTTGATCCGGAATCAGCCTGAAGACCGGTATTCTGAAATTTGCACAGAAGAAACTGGGCGAATGAAGGACCTTTTCTACGGGTCGCGTGAGGTAGAGATAGGCATCTGGATAGGATCTCAAACGATATAAGCTACGCGTAAGATCTGACGAGACGAAGATGTCGTTTTCGTCGGCAGCCTTGAACCCCGATACGGGAGGCGCCACGAAGGTTGGTGCGCTAGGTCCCTCCGCCCGAGCCAGAATGCGACCTTCCCGATCAATAAGGTAGGCGGCCGGAAATGCGTGGTCCACCGCTTGTTGGGCCAAAAAATGACTAAAAGTCACGGGACTCGACTGAAGTGCTGGGGCCGCCCTATTCAAATCCGCCGCCATCAGGGTTACGTGACTGCTGACGTAACGCTTCTGTTCATCCATGTAGGAACGGAAGATCGTCGCCGAATTTTCGACGACGGTTTGGACGCGTGTCGAGAACCAGTCATCTACGCCACGGTTGACCAAGACGCCGTAGAACATGGCGACGACTAGGGCGGGAGCCATGGCAGCAAAAGCAAACAAGGTGACGAAACGCAAATGCAGGCGAGCGCCCGCGTCACTGGATTGGGCATCCAGGAGAGCCAGAAGTCGCAGGCCAACGACAGACGCCAGAAGCAAGATGAGAACGAGGTTGAAACCGAGCAAAACCAGGATGTTCCGGCTGGCTGGTGCCAACGGACCCGTTTCTGGTGGCGATGCCGCAAGCAGAATGGCCAAGCCCGTGAGCAGCAAGGCCGCCACGTAACCTGTGCCGAGCACAAACCGTGATTGAAGAACCCGCCGAATTTGTCCAGCTAGGGACAGATCACTCTCGTCTGCATTGGCTTCGGAAACCATCGATCAGTAGCTTAAGCCTCTGTGTGTTCAAAATCCAACAGTGTTGTGTCTCAAAAGCGTCAATTTCTCCGGACGCCACGACTGAGATCGATCTGCAGGTCGAGAATTTTCTTTCTCAGGGTGTTGCGGTTCAGCCCCAGGATGTCGGCGGCCCTCACTTGATTTCCGCGAGTGGCAGCCAGAGTCAATTGAATGAGCGGCCGCTCGACCTCTTCGAGGATTCGATCATAGAGTCCAACCGGAGGAATACCGTCCGGTTGTTCAGCAAAGTATCCCCCGAGGTGTTGTTCCACCAAGCTGGCTAGCGTGACAGGTCCCTCGCGCCCCGACACGGGTGCCTGTTGGTCAGCCAGCTCGCGGTCCACGATCCGGGCCGTGATTAGATCTTCGCCATAAAGGGCGCATATCCGCCGGATCAAGTTTTCGAGCTCGCGAACATTCCCCGGCCATGCATAGAGCTTCAGGCGCTCCAAGGCAGAGTTATCAATGTTTTTGGCTGGTAGGCCTTCGCGGTTTGCGCGCAGCAAAAATGCGCGCGCAAGATCAGGGATGTCATCGGTTCGGTCCCTCAATGGCGGCAGTCTAAGGGGCGCCACGTTTAGCCGGAAGAACAGGTCTTCTCGGAAAAGACCCTGCTGGATCAACCCTCGAAGATCGCGGTTTGTCGCTGCAATTATCCGGGCATTCGGGCGGCGGCCGGTCTTAGGATTGAGCGCGACTTCAGAGCCATCAATGACGCGTAATAGGCGGGTTTGAGCATCGAGCGGCATATCCCCGATCTCGTCCAGGAAGAGAGTGCCGCCATCGGCTTCGACCAACTTCCCGACATCGCTGTCTTCACGACCAAACAGCTCGGTCTCCACCCGTTCACGTGGAACGGCGGCTAGATTGATAACAACAAACTTGCCATCTTTACGACGTCCCATGTCGTGCAAGGCGCGTGCGACCAACTCTTTGCCGGTCCCGCTTTCGCCAAGAATCAGTACCGTCAGGTCCGCGCCAACCAACCGTGAGATGGTTCTGTAGACATCCTGCATGGGCCCAGATCGACCAATGAGCGGCAACCGTTCGTCTCGCACGGCTCGGGCCTGAGCCTTGGAGGTTTCCGCATCAGCTGGGCGCGCCAGGGCTCGGCGGGCAAGGGCCGTCATGTCATCGAGGTCGAAAGGTTTTGAAACATATTCGAAAGCGCCGAGTTCGGCGGCATTCACTGCAGTCAGCAGTGTATTCTGAGCGCTCATCACAATAACTGGCAGCTTGGGACGTTCTTTGCGAATTCTTGGAAGGACGTCGAAGACATTCTCGTCTGGCATCATCACATCGGTGACAACCAGATCCCCCTCACCCTCGGACACCCATTTAAGCAAGGTCGCCGCATTTCCTGTCGCCCGGACCTGATAACCAAGCCGCGTGAATGCTTGGCTGAGGACCAGGCGAATTGAGGCGTCATCGTCGGCTATAATGATTTTCTTGTTGGCGTTCGCTGCGGCGTTCATTCTTGGAGATCCTCAGCAGACACAATGGGCAACAACACTCGGAACGTCGTGCGTCCGGGTTCAGAGTCGAAGTCAATGAGGCCTCCGTGCGAAGAGACCAATTTCGAGACGAGAGCTAGACCCAAGCCTGCACCGTTGGCCTTTGTTGTGACAAACGGTTGGAAGAGGCTCTCCCGAAGGTGCGCGGGGACGCCTGGACCGTTGTCTTGAACGCGGATTTCCAGCGGTGCACCGCGAAGGATCTGCCCGTGCGCCGCTCGGACCTTCACGCCATGACGAAACGCTGTCGTTATGGAGACTTCTCCGCGACCATCCCCCCGGGCATGGGCCGCCTCTGCGGCGTTCTTTACCAAATTTAGGAACACCTGAATGAGCTGGTCTTCGTCGCCAGGCGTCATAGGTAACGAGGGGTCGTACCGCTCCTTAAGAGTCAAGCCATCCGCAAAGCCGTTTGCCGCGATAGCCCGAACGCGGTCGAGAATTTCGTGGATGTTAAGAGGGTGACAGTCTGGAAGCGCATCGTCTGAGAACGCTTCCATGCGATCAACCAATCGACGAACCCGATCTGTCTCATCGACAATCAGCTGTGCCAGGGGTGTGTCTTCAGGCTTTGCACCAGCTTTCAGCAGTTGCGCAGCGCCCCTGATCCCCGCCAGTGGATTTTTGATCTCATGGGCCAGCATACGACCAAGCCCAACGATCGTGCGGAGACCGGCGGCCTCGACCCCTCCACGTTCCGCGCCAAAAGTGCCGGCCTTCGTGTGAAGAGTGAGGAGTACAGACCCATCACCCAGCGGAACCGCCGCGCCGTCAGCCTCAAACGAATGGTGACCGAATAGGCTGATCTCAATCCCGCGCTCACGAACAGCAGCGCCTTCTTCCAAAGCCCGCTCAAGCAGAGACACCAGCGAAGAACCCACCGGCAGTGCCGCCCCAAATCGGCCGCGTGTTAGCAAGCTTAGGCCCTGCCCGAACAATCGCTCGGCCGCCTCGTTAACGGCAACCAGCGCCCCGTCCACATTCACGACCAGAGCTGGTTCCGGTGAAAGATCAAACGCCGCAGATTTCAGGGCAGCCAATCCGAGCCTGTCGCTGCTTTGCTTGGGTTGGAGGGTCATGCGGCCCACCGCGTAACCCCCGAACGCCAGAGTTGGGTTAGGCCTGCTTCGACTTCGTGGGGCGAGTCCAGACGGCACATGTGTTGCCGAGCGAGCTTTCGATCCTCAGCGATTATGGGCCAAGGGGCATGCTCCACGTAGGCGGCCAGATGCTTGCGGAATATTCGCAAACCTAGTCGCTCACCATAGAAATTCAGGCTGTCGCGAAAATGGTCTATGACGATGCCGAGGCGAGTGGGTGCATCGGGCTCTAAGAAGGCTTCGCCGTCGAGCTCAGCTTGGATCTGCGCGGCAATCCACGGGCGGCCATAAACGCCCCTTCCCACCATCACCGCGTCAGCCCCAGACTGGTTCAGGGCTGATCGTGCAGTCTGCACGTCCACAATGTCGCCGTTTACAATCACCGGAATTGTGACGGCCTCCTTGACGAGTTTGACCGCCTTCCAGTCGGCAACGCCCTTGTAGAATTGACAACGCGTGCGCGCGTGGACCGTGACAGCCTGCACCCCCAATGCCTCGGCCCGCGCTGCGATCTCTGGAGCGTTCTTGCTGGTCTCGTCCCAGCCCAGCCTCATCTTAACGGTCACAGGCAGGTCGACCGCGCCAACGGTGGCGGCAATCAGCCGCGCCGCCAGTTCCGGTTCCCGCATGAGCGCTGATCCGGCGACCGCACCTTGAGTGACCTCCTTAGCTGGACAACCGAAATTGAGGTCAATGATTTGAGCGCCCGCTTCTGCCGCCAGCCTCGCACCCTGCGCCACGTGCTCAGGATCTCGGCCGACGAGTTGCACGACCATGAGCGGCAAACCCGCGCCCACAGCCGCTCGGCGCACAACGTCGGGTCTGCCCTTTGAAAACTCTGCGCAGGCGACCATTTCTGTTGCCACATAGGCTGCACCCAAGCGGCTTGCGGCCCGACGAAAGGGAAGATCCGATACCCCAGTCATGGGTGCCATCCAGACCCTGCTCCCCACCTGCACACCGCCTATCGCGAGCAAATTGCTCATTCTTAAGTCACCTCATACGCTATCTTTTTAGGCAATTGCTGCAACGCAGTAAAGCCCTGATCGCTCTATCGCGCTAGACACGGGTCAATTGCAGCCTAAACACCCTGAATGATCTTTTCCGTCATCATCGTTGCGGCGGGTGCCAGTACAAGAGCAGGCCCCGGTTCTGCAAAACCGTGGAGGATGCTTGGCGGCAAGCCAATTATAGCATGGTCCATTGACCGGTTTGTCGCCGAGAACGCCCGTCAGATCGTCGTGGTCGCAGCGGAAGATCGCATCCCTCAGACCGAAGCGCTCGTGTCGAGTATTCCCACTGCGACCGTGGTTCTTGGAGGGGCATCCCGTGCTGCCTCCGTTGAAGCCGGCTTAAGGGTATTGTCAGCAACCGAAAATGAGGCCGTTCTGATCCATGATGCCGCGCGCCCCTTTGTGAGCGGCAAGCATATCAGTGACCTTTTGGCGGCACTGGAGGGTGCTGATGGAGCGATACTGTCACTGGCCGTTGCCGATACTCTCAAGCGCGTCGCTGGCACGAGCATAGAGACGGTCTCACGCGAAGGTCTTTGGCGCGCGCAGACACCCCAAGCGTTTGGCTATGACACCTTAGTTTCCGCCTACAGGAATTGGCCCAAAGACCGTGAACCCACCGATGACGCCGCCGTGGTCGAGCATTTCGGCGGCCGCGTGGCTCTCATTCCTGGCGATCCCATGCTGATGAAGCTGACCTATCCTGAGGACTTTGTCATGGCTGAGAGACTTTCGACCACTCGGTGGGAAACCAGAATCGGACAAGGTTTGGACGCTCACCGTTGGGGCCCCGGTGATCACGTTTGGCTCTGCGGGATCAAGCTGACACACGACCAGAGCTTGATCGGTCACTCTGACGCTGATGCGGGTTTACACGCCGTGACAGACGCTGTGCTCGGGGCGATGGGTGATGGGGACATAGGAGAGCATTTTCCGCCAAGTGACCCGGCTTGGAAAGGTGCATCGTCGGATCTGTTCCTCGCCTACGCAGTGGATCGGCTTCGCGCGCGCGGCGGCCGTATTGCGAACGTCGATGTTACTCTGGTCTGTGAGCAACCAAAGATCGCGCCTCACCGTACGACGATGCGAACTCGGCTCGCTGAACTGCTCAGTGTCTCAATCGAGCGGGTCAGCGTCAAAGCCACGACGATGGAAGGCATGGGCTTTACCGGCCGCGGCGAGGGGCTTGTCGCTCAGGCTATCGCTTCGATCGAAATCCCGAGCTAGGCCCCAGTTCTCAGTCGTTCACGTAGGCGAGTGATCATCGCTCCGGCAATGTTTGTGTAGTCGTCGGTCCAAGCCTTCGCTTTATGCGGATTGGACATCTTCCAACGCGGGTCAGTGACGAACTCGGCCAAAGCCTTGGCATCATGCGAAATCACAAGAGCGTCTTCAGCAGACTCCCAAAGCAGTGGCGCTCCCACTGTGAAAGGATGTTCCTGCAACATCGCTACGCCTCCTGCGGCGGCGGCGGCGGCCATCGCTGGTCCCTTTAGGTCAAGATTACGGTTGGATAGGTGAAGAACCAGCACACCATCCGGCTTCAGATGAGCTAGGTAACCCCTGAGAGCCTCGACCGTCAGCAAGTGAGCTGGCACGCTATCGGAGGAGAAAGCATCGATAAGGAGTATATCGAACGTCCCTGGCGGCTGTCTCGCCAAGGTCAAGCGAGCATCTCCAACGATAAAATTCACCGGACCTTTCGCGCACTCTGATGTGTAGCTGAAGTGCTTGGGGTCGCTGGCAATCCGGATCACCAATGGATCGATCTCAAAAAAAGTAAGGTGATCGGTCGGCCGTACATAGGTTGCGACAGCCCCGGTTCCTAATCCAACGGCGCCAATCCGGATGGCAGGCTTACTTGCACGGACGGCGCTGAAAACCTGTCCGATTGGGGTCTCCGGCGCGTAATAGAGCAAAGGTCGGCAGCGATAGCGGGGATCCACGGCTTGAGCACCATGGAGCGTCGTGCCGTGGGCCAGCATCTTGACTTCGCCACCAAGGCCCGGGACGAAAGTTCGTGACTCTATCAAAACACCGAAAAAACTACGCCAGCTGGTACGTACGTCGACCCGGTCGCCGGAACCGGCCGCAGTGATAGTAATGATCGCGATAAGGACAAAAAATAGCCAAGCTCGACTGCGTATCAAGAACGCGGACACAACAGCGCCCGCCAACAGCAGTTTGACAAACAGTTGGGCTGCAGCTGCGCCCTCGGTGCCTAGGATATTCAAACTCAACCAAACGGGGTCTGCAGCGTTCAGAGCCAAATAGAGCGCTGCCAGGGCGCAGGCCACGCCAGCCAACAGAATGAGCCATCGCCAGGTTTCGACACGCCCCCTGCCCCACGGCAAAGCCAGGCAGGACAAGGCCAGAACCAAAGGATACTCCCAGACACCGTTAAAAAGGATCGGGGCAAGGAAAGCGTTGAAACCACCTCCGACAACGCCACCAAATGACATCCAGAGGTAAAACTCAGTTAGATGAGCTGGATCAGGCCTACGAGCCACCAGGGCCTGGTGGCAAACCAAGGCTGTTAGGAAGAAGCAGCTCAGATGGAGCGGCAGAGATGTTGCGAGGTTGCTGCCGGAGAAAGGTAGAACAGCGACGCAAGCTGCTAAAGCCGCGCCTTGAAGGGTCAAGGCCAGCGTCGATGGGATCACTTGACGTGATGCGAAGGCGAAGATGAACGTCGCAAGGTAGAGGGCAAGGGGAATGACCCAAAGAAACGGAGCCGATGCCACATCTGTTGTGATGTAGGTCGTAACACCGAGCATCAGACTTGATGGCACAGCTGCCAACAGAACCCAGATCAGCCGATCGTTCCAGCTAGGTTTGGATGTTGGCGCTTGGGCTTGGGCTTGAGCAATAGCGACGCTACCTGAAACGCGCCTGCTAAGGTTAAGCATTAGAGCGCCGATCAAAACCACAAATCCGCCATAGGCGAAGCTCCAGCCAAGAGTCTGGCCGTGCAGCGGCGTGAAGGGTTCTACTATCGCTGGATAAGCCAGCAAAGCGAGCAAGCTACCCAGGTTACTGGCTGCGTAGAGCGGATAGGGCTCAACTCCACCGTGGGCGTGCTCCAATCGCGCGTGCCAAGACTGCGCCAACGGGGCCGTGGCCGACAAGATTGCAAATGGCGCACCGATAGAAGCGAGCAATGCCCCCAACAGCCAAAGAGCAGGATGCTCAAAATCTGGTGGGCCAAATGGCGTCAGAACTCTCAGGGGCAGGACCAGGGCGGCCAGG
>JANPNB010000557.1:0-1507 GCA_031427275.1 Alphaproteobacteria bacterium
GCCGGCAGATCGATCCAGCCCGCGCTATTCCAACTGCCGATCAGGTCGCGACCCCACTGGCTTTCCACGCAATGAGCAACCGCCGCCCTGACCGCATGCGGCAAGGCTCCAAGCGAATTTCCGTCCAGATAAATCACGTCCTTCGGCAGATCAAACAGTGCGCGGTGCCCGGCAAATGGGTCGGCCGCGTCCAGCGCCAAGCACTCCTGTCGCGTGATCATCGCGCCGCTGAAGGTCCCGGATCGGGGTTATAGTTCGGCTGATCAATAGCGATCTGGGCGGTGATATTGGCTTTCAGCGCGGCCAACAGCCCCGGCGTCGCCGCGTCCATCTCCCCGGCCCGCAGGCGCTCGCAGAGTTCAACGCTGAGCGCCTTCAGGTCGCCCTCCGAACCCAGCACCGCGCTGAGCCTCTCTGTGGCCGCGACAGCGGCGGCCGGACCTTGAGTCAACTCACGCCCCACAACACCCAGCACATTGATCGCCACCCGCGCCAGAAAAGCGTCACGTGGCGGCAAGCCGCCGCGCACCGAGTCGATCCACTTAGCCACAGCGTCAACCAGCTCATCAGCCCGGGGATGCTCGATCATAGGCCCGCCTCCAGCAGATTGATCAGGTCGATTTCGGTCTCAGAAACCCGCCGCCCAATCATCGGGCGTTCCACCGAACTCTCAGCCCCCGTGGCATAGCTGGAATACATCATCAGGCACATGATGCCCCATTTGAGCGAGCCCAGAGCCTGCCAATAGAGCACCCGGCTCAGCGGGACATCGACACCCCCGGCCTCCGCGTAACCGTCGAGCAAGTCGCTGTACTGGCCAAATCCGCCCACCGGCTTGTCGGCCCGCCCAAATCGCCAGGAATTGACGCAGATCCATGACAGATCCTCCGCCGGATCTCCCCAATGTGACAGCTCCCAGTCCAACACGGCGGCTACGCCTATGTCGGGGTCGAACATGATGTTGCCGTTGCGAAAATCCCCGTGCAGCAGCACTTCATCCATGGGCGGCGGCGGGTTTTTCTTCAGATGCTGAAGCGCCAATTCCAGGATAGGGCGCTCGGCACCCGATGCCCGGTAGACCTCATCATAGCGCTCCAACTCTTCCTGGGCGTTGGCGCGCTTTAGAGGAATGCCCTCTCCGGTCATGGTATGGATTTGCGCGGCAACCCGTCCGCATTGCCGGGCCAGTTTGGGCCGCACCGCGTCAAAGCGCGCATCGTTGACGATCTTGCGACCAAGGGCTTCGCCAGGAATGCGCAGGGTAATGTGCGCCTCGCCGACGCCGTCTTCGGGCTCACACAGTCGGATCAGGGGCGCAACCGGTGCACCAACCGCAGCAGCACCACGGATCAGCGCCGCCTCGGTAGCCAGTGAGGTTGAGCGCGACGCTGCCTCGTCAAAGGGCACATTGCGTCGCCGCAGGATCATCTCCTGTCGACCGGTCGGCCCAACCACAGTGAAGGCCCAGGTGTGCATGCTGGCCCCACCGGACAGTCTTTGGGCATTT
>JANPNB010000558.1:0-8303 GCA_031427275.1 Alphaproteobacteria bacterium
CGCATCCGTGCCCTGCAGATTGGTGACACGCGGATCACCATCCAGCTTGGGATGCAACTGGCCTCGCCCCACGTCGACGGCATAGACGTGGGAAGCGCCACGCGACAAGCACACCTCGGTGAACCCGCCGGTAGAAGCGCCAACATCGAGCACGACGGCACCGGTCACGTCAATTTTCCACAGGTTCAGCGCGTGAACCAGCTTCAGCGCGCCACGCCCGACCCATGGATGGGCGGGCGCTGCGACCAGCTCGGCGGCCTCGTCCAACAACTCTGAAGCTTTGGAGACAACGCGACCAGCCGCCGTGACCCCGCCCGCCTCAATCGCAGCCCGTGCCTTGGCCCGGCTCTCCGCCAGACCACGCGTCACCAGCAGACTGTCGGCGCGGAGCTTGGACACCTAGGTCGTCGCGGCGTCGTCCTCGAACAGCTTCTTCAGCTCGTTCTTGAGGATCTTGCCGTTGGCATTGCGCGGCAGGGTCTCGGGCCAGAACTTAACCTTCACCGGCACCTTGAAGGCTGCGAGGCGCTCGGCCACGTGGGCGCGCAGCTCAGCCTCGGTGGCGCTCGCACCCGGCTTCAGGGTCACCACAGCACCGGGCTCTTCGCCAAGAGTTCGGTGAGGTATCCCGACGACAGCCGCGTCCATGATCGCGGGATGGTCGTAAAGAACGTTTTCCACCTCAATGCAGTAAATGTTCTCCCCGCCCCGGATCAACATGTCCTTGGCCCGGTCCATAATGAAGCAGAAGCCCTCGTCGTCCAGCCGCGCGAGGTCGCCAGTCCGCACCCAACCGTCGACGAAGGTTTGGGCGGTGGCTTCCGGTTTGTTCCAATAGAGGGTTACGATCTGTGGCCCACGCGCCCAGAGTTCACCCAGAGTATTGGCAGGCAAGACCGTCACGCCGTCTGCAACGTCGCGGATCTGGAGGTCTGAGACCGGCACAGCTGGGCCGCAGCTATCCGGCCGATTGGCGTAGTCCTCTGACCCGTGATTGGTCACCGTGGCGCAGGTTTCGGTCATACCCCAGCCGTTGCCGGCGGCCGATTTGGGGAAGGTCTCCTGGATCTTCCGCACCAGCTCGGGTGCAGATGGCGCGCCGCCATAAGACACGCTTTCCAACGACGAGAGATCATAGTTCTTGCGCAAGGGGTGTTCGATGAGCTGCCAGGCGATGGTCGGCACACCGCCCGCCGACTGGATGTGCTCGCGCTCGATCAGTTCGAAGGCTCGAACCACGTCCCACTTGTGCATCATTACCAGCTTGGCCCCGCCCACCAGGGAGGGGTTGAGCACGGCGAAGCAACCCGTGGCGTGGAAGAATGGTACCGACAACAGGGTCGCCCGTTGAATGGCGGTGGGATCGGGTTCCGGCGGCTTCTCACCACGCCGCAGGAAGGCGCGGGCTCCGGAGATCGCCCCCGCCATAATGTTGGAATTGACGGCGCGGTGGCTGGCGAGCGCGCCTTTGGGCTTACCCGTGGTGCCGGAAGTATAGAAGATCGTCGCATCATCGTCGGGCAGGATATCCACCGGCGGCAAGGGCTGATCGGGCAGGTTGCCCCAAGTGGGCGGCGCGCCGATCACGCTCTCCAGGGTGCGCACCATCGGCTGAGCAATCTCCTCGCGAGCGCGGCTGACATAGATGTGCTTCAGATCCGGGCAATTGGGCAGATGCTCCCTCAGGCGCTCATAGCGCTCAGCGTCCACCAGCACGACCTTGGTGCCGGAGTCGGTCAGGCCATATTCCAGTTCCGGACCCGTCCACCAGGCATTCAGCGGGGTTACGACGGCACCGATGGAGGCCGCTGCATAGAAGGCCGGGACCCATTCGGGCAGGTTGCGCATGATGATCGCCACCCGGTCGCCCTTGCCCACGCCATCGGCTTGGAGTTGCCGCGCTAAGGTCGAAACGGCGCGATAGAACCCCTCATAGCTGACCCGCTCGTCCTCATAGACTAGGAAGATCTTCTCACCGTGCGCCCGGCCCATTTCAACGACTGAGCGCAGGGAGGGCGGCAGGTTCTTCCAGGTGCGGGTCTTGACACCCCGAATGACCAGATCCTCCATCTCGCCAGGCGTGCCGGGCGCGGTCAGCAGGGCGTGGGCTTGGGCGATAGACATGGCAGGCCAAGCGGGCGCGTCGGACATGGATTGTTCCTCAAATAATGCGCAGCTTGAACGCGCCGCGTCGTCACGCGGGAACAACCATAACTCGGTCCTGGAAGCAAACGCCGAAGGTCAGTTGACCCCGTAAAGCGCCATCACATCGCGCCGGAAGGCGGCCATGCTGGCCTCACGCGAGTAAAACATGTGGCCGCCCGGATAGAGCGCCAGCTTCACACGACCGCCACCGCCCATGGGCGGTATCTGATCAACGATTAGGCGTGACGCAAAGAACGGACAGCTGAGGTCGTCATAGCCGTGGACGATCAGCACCTTCATCTTGCCGTCAGCTGCCACGGCCTGACGCAGGTCGGTCACCGACTCGATATTGTTAAACCAGTTGGGTTCCCAGGCGGCGTTCACGGCATTGGAAAGCGCGTTGTATCGACCCTCAGCTTTCCAACCGACCGTGTGAGTGGTGAACTCGACCATCGCGCTGGTGGTGGGAGCAATGATGGCGTCGAGGATCGGGTCGCCGGCCTTCTGAGCGTTGGACCAAGGATAGGGGTCCCAGGCGGTGACGTTGCTGTCATAGATACTGGCGAGCTTGCCCTGCCCCCGGTAGAGCTCGCGCAGGAAGGTCTGCACGTCGATCCGTCCGCCCATTCTCTGAACCAGCGCGGGATCGAGACCGCTGTAGCGGGTCACGCGCTCGACAATACGGGCCACTGCGGCAGGATCAGATTTGCCCTTCATCAGATCCACCGCAAACTCGCCGCGGGCATAGGTCTCGACCTCCGCCAACAGTTCGGGACTGAGGGTCTTGCCCTGGCGCTCATAATTGGCCGCCGCCATCGAGGGCAGATTGACGATCCAAGGCATGGGCGACAGGTCCTCGGCCACACCAGAACGGGCGTCTAGGAACGGCGAGACCATCACCACGCCGGAGGGTCCGACTCCCAATTCACTCTGCAGGAAGTGGGCAATGGCGGGGGCGCGGTAGCCCCCATAGCTCTCGCCCACCACATATTTCGGCGAGGCCACCCGACCGTTCTTGACCAGCCAGTCAAAGACGATCCGCGACAGGTACTCCACGTCGGCCTTGACCTGGAAAAAGGCCTTCTTGGTTTCGGCCTCATCCACCAGACTGCGGGAATAGCCGGTGCCGACCGGATCGATGAACACCATGTCGGTGAAATCGAGCCACGTGCCGGGATTGTCGATCAGGGCGGCGGGGTCGGAGGCGGAGTCGCCCTGTGCCCCGAACTGGATACGCTTTGGCCCGATGGCTCCAAGGTTCAGGTAAACCGATGCTGCACCCGGCCCGCCGTTGAAGGCGAAGGTGATTGGGCGTTTGGGGTCTTTCGAGCCATCCAGCACATAGGCGGTGAACACCACCTCAGCGATCTTCTTGCCCTTCTCGTCGCGCACCGGCAGCGAGCCGACGGTGGCGGTATAGTTCAGCGTCTTGCCGGCCACGTGGGTGACCTGCTTGATCGTGGCGTCGGCGGGGAAGGCCGGCAGGTCGATCTTGTCCTTGGTCTCTTCGGCCTTGGAGGGGGCGTCTGCGGCGAAGGCGGGCAAACTCGTGCTTAACAAGGTTACGGCCAGCACGATGCGCAAGAATGATTTCATAGACCCGATCCTATTGCCCGCCGCAGTCTAGACCACAGCCTCCAGCCGCTTCAACGCACTTTCCAACTTGGCCTTGGCGGCCTCAGCCTCGGCCAGCCGCTCGCGGTTCTCCTCGATAACTTCTTCCTTGGCCCGCGCCAGGAAGTCTGGATTACCGAGTTTCTTCATCACATGGGCCACGTCGCTGATGTGACCGGCGATGTCTTTGGCTAGGCGCGCCTTCTCAGCCGCCAAATCGATGAATTCCGCCACCGGCAAGGCGAAGGCCACACCCTGAGCCATGAACGGGATGGCTCCATCGGGCGCAGTCGTCTCAAACCTCAAGCCTTCGACGCGGAGCAGCTGTGCGACAATGTCGGCATTGCCTGACAGCACCTCGCGTTGTGTCGCGCTGGCCTCCGTCACGATCAAGGTCGGCCGGGCCGAATTAGGCACATTGAGTTCGGCGCGCACTGAGCGCCCCTCGGTGATGGTCGCCACGATCAGGCTGATTTCAGCGTCGGCCTTGGTGTCCACCAGATTGGCGGATAGATCGGGCCATGCCGCCGTGATCAGCATCCCCTCCCTGCGCGGCGCGCCAAGGTCTGAGGTCTGGGTCCAGATTTCCTCGGTCAGGAAAGGCATGATCGGGTGCAGCAGTTTGAGAATGACGTCCAAGGCCCAAGCCGCCGTCGCCTGGGTCTCGGCCTTGGCGGCGGCGTCCTCGCTCTTCAAGATCGGTTTGGCCAGCTCGACATACCAGTCGCAGAAGGTATTCCAGATGAACCGGTAAAGGGTGTTTGCGGCCGCGTCGAAACCGCAATCGTTCAGGGCCGTGGTCACGGCGCTGGCGGTTTTCTGCGTCTCGCCAATAATCCAACGATTAAGCGTGCCGGTCACGGTCGCAGGATCAAAACCCTGCGCTCGCGCGCAGCCGTTGAACTGGCAGAAGTTAGTGGCATTCCAAAGCTTGGTACCGAAATTCCGATACCCTTCAATGCGTTGGGTCGCGAGTTTGATGTCACGCCCCTGCCCGGACATGGCTGTCAGGGTAAACCGCAGGGCGTCAGCGCCGTACTGATCGACCAACACCAAGGGGTCCATCACATTGCCCTTGGATTTGGACATCTTGGCCCCGCTGGCATCGCGGACCAGGGCATTGATGAACACCCGCTTGAACGGCACTTGGCCAGTAAAGTGGATGGCCTGCATCATCATCCGGGCCACCCAGAAAAAGATGATGTCAAAGCCGGTGATCAGGGTGTGGGTCGGGTAGAACCGTGCCAGATCTTCGGTCTTCTCCGGCCAGCCCATGGTGGAGAACGGCCAGAGCGCCGACGAGAACCAGGTGTCCAGCACGTCCTCGTCCTGGCGTAGCGTTTCATCGCGGCCGTAGTGCTCGCGGGCGGCGGCCTTGGCACCAGCTTCGGTCTCATCGACAAAAATCTTGCCATCCGGGCCGTACCAAGCCGGAATGCGATGACCCCACCAAAGTTGGCGCGAGATGCACCAAGGCTCGATGTTCCGCATCCATTCGAAATAGGTCTTTTCCCAGTGGCGCGGCTCGAACACCGTGCGACCGTCCTCAACCGCCGCAATGGCGGGACCGGCCAGAGTTTTGGCATCCACATACCATTGATCGGTCAGATAGGGCTCGACCACCACGCCAGAGCGATCGCCGTGAGGGACAGCGTGGCGGGTTTTCTCGACCTCGCGAAGTAGTCCCAGCTCTTCGAAGGCCTCGACCACCTTCTTGCGTGCGGCAAACCTGTCCAGACCCTGATACTCGCGTGGCGCGTTCTCATTGATCTTGGCGTCAGGTGTGAGGATGTTGATGAGAGGCAGGTTGTGGCGCTTGCCCACCTGATAATCGTTGAAGTCGTGGGCCGGGGTGATCTTCACTGCGCCGGAGCCCTTTTCAGGGTCGGCATAGTCGTCGGCGATAATCGGGATTGGTCGATTGACGATAGGCAGCCGCACTGCGCGCCCGATCAAGTGCTGGTAACGCGGGTCCTTGGCATTCACCGCCACGGCCGTATCGCCCAGCATAGTTTCGGGCCGCGTGGTCGCCACCACGATCTCGCCTGAACCGTCTTCCAGCGGATAGGCGAAGTGCCAAAAGTGGCCATCCACCTCTTTCTGCTCGACCTCGATGTCGCTGATCGCGCTCTGGAAATGCGGGTCCCAGTTCACCAGCCGCTTGTCGCGGTAGATCAGCTTTTCCTTGTGCAGTTGGACGAACACCTTGCGCACGGCATTGGACAACCCCTCATCGAGGGTGAACCGCTCGCGACTCCAGTCGCAGGAGGCACCCAAGCGCCGAAGCTGATTGGTGATGGTGCCGCCACTCTGCGCCTTCCACTCCCAGACCTTGGCCACAAAGTCGTCGCGGCCCATGTCGCGGCGGCTCTGATTGCCCGCCTCCGCCAACTGGCGTTCCACCACCATCTGGGTGGCGATACCGGCATGGTCAGTGCCCGGCAGCCACAGCACCGCCTTGCCGCGCATCCGCTCAAAGCGGGCCAATACGTCCTGCAGGGTGTTGTTCAGCGCATGGCCGATGTGCAGCGAGCCCGTTACATTCGGCGGCGGGATAACGATGGAGAACGTCTCAGCATCCGGGTCAGGGATCGGCGCAAAGGCACCCGAGGCCTCCCATTGCTGGTAAAGGCGCGGCTCGGCGGTTTTAGGATCGAAGGATTTTTCTAGCATGGCGTTGTGGGCGGTCCCTACCCG
This sequence comes from Alphaproteobacteria bacterium, assembly GCA_031427275.1. Classification (GTDB taxonomy): domain Bacteria; phylum Pseudomonadota; class Alphaproteobacteria; order Caulobacterales; family Caulobacteraceae; genus Phenylobacterium. Next base: position 6,457 of record JANPNB010000558.1, read on the forward strand.
AAGGACCGCTAGAGCATGTTCCGATAAGTGGGAACCGGTTATCGGATGCAAACATGCTCTAGACTTTAAATAAGAGCGCAGTTTTTCCCTTTGGACGGTTCCGTCTAAAGGGAACGCGCTCTGCGTCAAGTTTCCGGATTGAGACAAGCGGCCGAAGCGACACCGAGCGCCGCAGATACGTGCCTTAGCCTACTCGCCCGCCACGCGAAATACGCTCGACTTCCGAACGCACTGATTCTTGGACAATGGTCGGCAAATTCTCATCAAGCCACTGCTTGAGCATGGGTCGCAGTAATTCGCGAACAACATCCTCCAAAGCGCGACCTTCTTTCGGCATCAGGACAGACGCAGACAAATGCCCGAAGGCCGCAGCTGCGGCATTTGCGGCTGGATCACTGACCAACCCCGCACTGGCCGTAAACGGTTGTAGCGGCTCATGCTGGAGCTTCGGCTCAGGGGCGTTGCTGAGGGATTGTGCTGCGGCTTGGACTGGTGTTTCCGGCGTATAGACGTCCAAATCCCCAAGAGTTTCAACCTTGTCAGTCAATTCCAGCACCTCATCTTCTAGCTCTGGATCCGGCTCCGCCAACGGTGACAGGGCTGCGACTGGAGCCTCAGCGGGTTCGTCCTCAAGAACCGGTGTCGGAGCCTCGTCGCCCCCCGAGCCGGAAGCGGGCTTGTCCGAACCCTCTTCGGCCCCCGGGGCATCATCCTCAGAAATGATCCTGCGAATCGAAGCGAGGATCTCTTCCATAGTCGGTTCTTGGGCAGACTGGTCAGACATGTTCAACCGTTGCTGGGTGCAAAAAGAATCCCCGCACCTCATAGCGTGCGTAAGGGTGATCCTGCAATTTCCAACGCGCTTCGCAAGTGCGGATTCGTGTTACAGGCGAATCCTGGGCATTTGGTCGCGCCTAGGAGAGATTATTTTGGCGATGGCACAGCTAAAGTCGGTGACGAGCCCATCGGTTTTTCTTTGGTCTTGGGCGTGCCGAGCGAATCGACGATCGCAATTGGCTCTTCCCATGGCGTCCAACCCCAGGTCATTCGCAGGCTGTTATAATTGGCCCGGGGGTCATAGTGGGGCACGTTTGGCGTTAGATTGCTGGCCTCCAGACGCCCCATTTGCCCTAACACATTGGCTGCGGCGGCATACTCATCGCGGCGTGCGTTGATTTGGGCTAGCTCGGCCGAACGAAGTTCCTGCTCCGCATTCAAAACGTCCAAAGTTGTCCGCAGGCCAACCTGCTGCTCCTGACGAACGCCCTCAGCGGCGATACGAGCCGCACGAACCTGCTGTTCGGTCGCATCAATATTGCCACGCGCCGCAATCAAGCTGCTCCAAGACTGAGTCAGATTCTGCTGGACTGACCGACGGGCGGTCTCAACACCTATGCGATCAGCATTATTACGCTCGACGGCCGAACGAATGCGAGAACTGACCAAGCCTCCGCTAAAGAGCGGCAGGGTGACCACGGCGGCACCAGTAAGGTTGCGAGCATAGTCCTCGGTGCGCAGAGGAGAGGCAATCCCACTGAAGCCTACGGAACCCCTGCAGCGACAAGGTTGGCATGCGTTCGGCGCGCGACTGAGCCACATTGGCCCGGCTGCTTTGTTCATTGTATTGCGCTGCCCGGATCTGGCCGTTGTCGCTCTCTGCGGCGTCATAGGCTTGATCAATTGTTGCTGGCATCAAGGCCGCTAAAGACGGTTCGGGGGCCAGATCGCCGGGCGCTTGGCCAACGGTCGCGCGATAGTTGCTCCGGCTAATTTCCAGTTGGGCTTGCGAAGACTGCAATTGGGCAATGGAGGCGGCCAGCCGGGCTTCAGACTGCGCCACATCCGTG
>JANPNB010000559.1:0-2823 GCA_031427275.1 Alphaproteobacteria bacterium
TGTTGCCGTGCCAACAGGGTTGTGGGGGCCACAATCGCCACCTGCATCCCACTCATCGCCGCCACAAACGCCGCCCGCAGCGCCACCTCGGTCTTGCCAAAGCCCACATCGCCGCAGATCAGCCGGTCCATGGGCTTGCCAGAGGTCAAATCCTCCAGCACATCGCCGATGGCCGCCAACTGGTCATCGGTCTCCTCATAAGGGAACCGGGCGCAGAATTCGTCAAACACCCCGTGCGGCGGATCGATCGGGTCGGTGGTCTTCATGGCCCGCTCAGCAGCGATGCGGATCAGCCCCTCGGCCATGTCACGCAGCCGCGCTTTGGCGCGCGCCTTGCGGGCCTGCCAGGCCGCGCCGCCCAGCCGGTCCAGCTGGACCCCTTCGCCTTCCGCGCCGTAGCGGGTCAGTAGGTCGATATTCTCCACCGGCAGATAGAGCTTGGCCTCGCCGCCATATTGCAGTTCCAGGCAGTCGTGCGGCGCGCCCTGCACTTCTAGGGTCTTCAATCCCAGATACCGCCCGATCCCGTGGTCGATGTGCACCACCAAGTCGCCTGGTGTCAGCGATGACGCCTCAGCCAGGAAGTTCGAGGCTCGCCGCCGCTTGCGCGGCCTGGCCAGTCGGTCGCCCAGAATGTCGGTCTCGGATATCACCGCCAGGTTTTCGGTCTCAAACCCGGACTCTAGCGGCAATACGACCCGCAACGGACTCTTCGGATCCGCCGCCCGCGCCGCGTCCCAATAGGGCGCCAGGGTCACGTCCTCAAGCCCGTGATCGGCCAGCATGATCCCTAGCCGGTCCGAAGACCCGTCTGACCACGAAGCGAACATCACCCGCTTGCCTGCGGTCATCAGCTTGCGCGCATGGTCCGCTGTCGCCTCGAACAGATTGACCGAGTCCTGCTTGCGTTCTGCGGTGAACACCCGGCCCAGCCGCGCGCCCATGTCCACGACTACCTCACCCGCCCCAGCCTCCTGGAAGGCCGAGAACTGCCGCGTTGCCCGCACCGCCAACTGACTGCGCCACTCCTCATCGCTCAGATAGAGACCCTGCGGTTCCAACGGATGATAGTGAACCTTGCGATCCGCTTGCGCTCTGGCGTCATAAGCATCAGCGATCATCGCCACCCGCTCGCCCCGCGCCTGTTCTGACAGGTGATCCAGCGCCACCAGGGTGTCAGCCGGTAGGTAATCGAACAGGGTCTCTAACTGCGGATAGAATAACGGTAGCCAGTGCTCCATCCCGGCCCGCCGCCCGCCTTCACTGACGGTCTCATAGAGTGGGTCGCCGCCGGGCGCGCCGAACGCCTCGACATAACCGCGCCGGAACCGCGCTATGCTATCCTTGTCCAGCAATGCCTCACTGACCGGCAGCAGGGCGATATCCTTCAATTGCTTGGTCGACCGCTGGGTCTCCGGATCAAATGCGCGGATCGATTCGAGCGTATCGCCGAACATATCCAGCCGCACTGGCTCCTCAGCATTGGGCGGATAGACGTCGATTACCCCGCCGCGAATGGCAAATTCGCCCCGCTCTGAGACGGTGGAGGCCTTCTGATAACCATTGACCGCGAAATACCGCTCAAGCACCGCGATCTCGACCACATGCCCGACCTTGGCTCCCCAGGTGGCACCCTGCACAGCCGAACGCGGCGGCACGCGCTGCATGGCACCGGGCATCGTCGTGACCAAGAGTGTCGGTCGCTTGGGGTCCAGCCCCTGTGCTAACCGCGCCAGCGTAGTCATCCGCTGCGCCGCCACCCCAGGTGAAGGACCCACTCGGTCATAGGGAAGGCAATCCCAAGACGGGAAGCTGATCACCTCAACCCCGGTCGCGAAGAACCCGAAGGCATCCACAAAGGCCGATAGCCGGGAGCCATCCCGCGCCAAGAACAGGCTCAAGCCTCCACGCGCCTTGACGATGTCGGCCATCACCAGGGCATCGAAGCCCTCCGGCGCGCCAATCAGATCCAGTCGACCTGGATCGGAGCCAATCCGCCGAGTATCAGCTTGGGAAGGCGCGCGCGCGCCGTCAGCCGCCATGGTCTGGCCCCAGGGATTTATGAACTTGGTCGCGGAACAGCTTGATCATGCCCATCAGTTCACCGTTCACTTCAGGTGGTGTCGGCGCACGATCTACGATCCACTCGTAGAGGTCCTGATCAGGAAATTCGAGCAAGGCCTCGAAGCCGTCCAACTGGGCCGCATCGAAACTCGAGACATAACGATCCGCAAACGGCCCCAAGATGAGGTCCGCTTCCCGAAAGCCGCGATGCCAAGCCCGGAACTTCAGCTTTTTTAACCGGGAGTCGTCGTGGGTCATAAGACAGCGGCGGATATAGAGCGGCCCCATCAATAAGGCTAGGCGCTGGGACCTAGATTTGCGCTAAACTCTGTTCATGCGACCGGAAATACTCTTCCCGCTCTATGCGCCGATCACCACGCTGAAGGGCGTCGGTGCCCGCATTGCGCCGCTCCTGGACAAGCTGGCCGGCCCCGTCGTCCGCGACGTGCTATTCCTCAAGCCGCACAGCTTTATCCGCCGCACCATGTCCACCGTGGTCGAAGCCATCGAGGGCGACACCCAGACCTTCCTGGTAGAGATCGACGCCCATTACCAACCGCGCGGCGCGCAACAGCCCTGGCGGATCAAGACCTATGACGGCACGGGCACGGTCGATCTGGTGTTCTTCGGCAGCTACGCCAACCAGCTTCTCGCCAAGCATCCGGTCGGTGCCAAACGCATAGTCTCCGGCAAGGTCGAGCGCTTCGGCCTCACCCTCCAGATCGCACACCCCGACTATATGGTGCCGCCCGAACGCGC
>JANPNB010000560.1:0-8092 GCA_031427275.1 Alphaproteobacteria bacterium
CTCCAGGAACTCTTCGATTTCCGGATGGTGGATATCCAGATAGACCGCCGCCGAGCCGCGCCGAAGGGAGCCCTGGCTGATGGCTAGGGTCAACGAATCCATCACGCGGATAAAGGGGATGATGCCACTCGTTTGGCCCGCACCCTTGACCTTTTCGCCAATGGAACGGACCCCGCCCCAATAGGTACCGATGCCGCCGCCATTGGAAGCCAGCGCCACGTTCTCGTTCCAGACGCTTTGGATGGCACCCAGCGAATCGCCAACCGAATTCAGAAAGCACGAAATCGGCAGACCCCGATCGGCCCCGCCGTTCGACAACACCGGCGTCGAGGGCATAAACCAAAGCTGGGAGATATAGTCATATACGCGCTGGGCATGGTCGGCGTCATCGGCATAGGCGGTCGCCACGCGGGCGAACATGTCCTGATAGCTCTCGCCGGCCAGCAGATAGCGGTCTTCCAGCGTGGTCTTGCCGAAATCAGTCAGCAAAGCGTCGCGCGAACGGTCGACCACGACCTTGCGGACCAACTGCAATTGGGGACGTTCGACTCGCTCTAAGGTCGCTGACGCCACCTCCGAGATCGACCGCACTGCTGCTTCTTTGCCGCTCATAACCCAAAACCCATAACTATCAGGCGCTTCCCGGTTAAAGCCCTCCTCAACCGGATAGTCACTACATCTAGTGGGCGCCCCGCCCCGATACGCAACATCATGGGGCCACGAAGCCTAATGACTCGTCAACGGGAACATTGGGTTCTCCCCTGATCTTTTTCTTTAACGAGAAGTTAACGCCGAACTCCAGGGCTTGATCAATCAGAGCTTTCTGTCACCCACAGCTTTTACGGTCACGAGACTGTGACAACCGAGATGCAAGAGCGGCGAAAAGCCTTAGGCGCTGAGATTGAGCAGCGCCGGATCGCCCCCTTGGGCGGCGATATTGATGCTGACCGCGCGCTCTACGGCGAACCGAAGCAGGGAATGGGGACCGCCAGCTTTCGGGCCGGTGCCGGAAAGCCCCTCGCCGCCAAAGGGTTGCACCCCCACAACGGCCCCGATTATCGAGCGGTTGACATAGGTGTTGCCCGCCGGGATTGCGGCGCGAACCTCCTGAGCGAAGGCCTCAATGCGGCTGTGGACCCCAAGCGTCAGGCCATAGCCCGCCGCGCGCAGCGGTGCGGCTGCGACATCCAGTTTACCAGTCTCGTAGCGAATCACATGCAAGATTGGGCCGAACACTTCGCGGCCCAGAAAACTTGCGCTGTCGATCTGTGCCAAGACCGGCGGGAAGAAGTTGCCTTGGGCCGGAACCTCAACCACATGAAGCACCTTGGCTTCGCGATGCAGGCGGGCCAAGTGGGCCTCCAGGACCGCCTTGGCCTCGGCGTCGATCACCGGGCCGATGTCGGTGCGCGGGTCGGCGGGATCGCTGATCACGAGGGCGTCCATAGCGCCTCTCAGACCTTCGATCAGGCTCTCAGCCGTCTCCTCTGGCACGAAAAGAATCCGCAGGGCGCTGCACCGTTGACCGGCCGAACCGAAGGCCGAGGCCAAGACGTCGTCGATGACCTGTTCGCGCAGAGCCGTAGTATCCACGAACATAGCGTTGAGACCGCCGGTCTCAGCGATGAAGGGCACGATGGGGCCAAGCCGTGCCGCCAAGCTGCGGTTGATCGCCCAGGCGGTATCTGTGCCGCCGGTAAAGGCGACGCCGGCGCAACCTGGATGGGCGACAATAGCCGCGCCGACTGTTGCGCCATCACCGGGTAAGAGGTTCAAGATATCGCTCGGCAAGCCGGCGGCATGGAAAAGCCGCACTGCCGCTGCCGCGATTAAAGGCGTCTGCTCGGCGGGCTTGGCCACCACGCCATTGCCGGCCGCGAGGGCCGCGGCGATCTGGCCGGTGAAGATCGCTAACGGGAAGTTCCAAGGACTGATAGCGGCTATCACGCCGCGCCCGTGCAGCGACAGCTGGTTGACCTCGCCCACCGGCCCTTTGAGCGTTTCTGGTTCGCCAAACTGCCGCTCGGCTAAATGGGCATAATAGCGACAGAAGTCTGCGGCCTCCCGAACCTCGGCGACACCGTCGACCAGAGTTTTTCCGGCCTCAAGGGCGCAGATGGCCACCAACCTATCGAGATCCTCCTCCAAGGCTTGAGCCATAGCGCGCAGGATCGGTGCGCGGCCCGGGCCACCCAGGGCGTTCCAGGCGGGTTGAGCGCGGTGGGCGGCAGCGAAAGCCAGATCAATGTCATCGGGGCAGGCTGCCCAAGCGCGACCGGTGATGCGAGCGGGATCGGCCGGAGAGGTGCGCACCTCGCCAACTCCCTCCCCAGTCTCTTGACCACCGACAATGGCGCGCGCGACCAAGGGGCCCAAGCTGGCGATAGCCTCCGCCATGCGGTCGCGCTCGGCCGCAACGGACAGGTCAACGCCCGTCGAGTTCAACCGGGTGCCACCATAGAGATCACGCGGAAGCGGGATGCGACGATGCGGCGCGCCACCAGACGCCTCTACCGCGCCAACGGGATCGCCGACCACCGTGGCAATAGGTGTCTTCTCATCCAAAAGCGCATGAACGAACGAGGTGTTGGCTCCGTTTTCCAACAGGCGGCGCACCAGATAAGGCAACAGATCCTCGTGGCCGCCGACCGGAGCATAGACCCGCAATTTCAGCGGGCCGTAGCGCTCAACCGCCCCGGCATAGAGCGCCTCTCCCATACCATGCAGGCGTTGGAATTCTGGCTCGACCCCGACATCGCGGGCCATCAATCGAACGGCGGCCAGGGTGTGCGCATTGTGGGTGGCAAACTGCGGGTAAAGTGCAGGGGAAGCTGCCAACAAAACCCTAGCGCAGGCCAGATACGAAAGATCGGTCGCCGCCTTGGTGGTGTAAACCGGATAACCAGAATGACCAGCCACCTGGGCGCGTTTGATCTCGCTGTCCCAATAGGCCCCCTTGACCAGTCGCACCATGAGGCGGCGTCCGGAGTTACGGGCAATGATCGCCACGGCCTCCACCGTCTTGAGCGCGCGCTTCTGATAGGCTTGAACCGCCAAACCCAAACCCTTCCAGGTTCCAAGCTCCGGCTCACGGGCCAAACGGTCCAACAGCTTCAACGAAAGGACCAGACGGTCGGCTTCCTCAGCATCCAAGGTAAGGTTGATGTTGGCGCTCGCCGCAATCTTGGCCAAGCGAAGGAGCCGCGGATAAAGATCAGCCCAAACACGGGCTTCGTGACGCGCCTCATAACGGGGCGAAAGGGCTGAGAGTTTCACCGAAACCCCGTGACCCGCCTCTGGTCCGACATCGCGTGATTGCTTGCCAACCGTGCTCAGAGCCCCAGCATAGGCAGCTTCGTATTTGTCAGCGTCGGCGGCGGTGCGCGCGCCCTCCCCCAACATGTCGAAGGAACATATATAGCCATCTGCCCTGGCGCGTTTAATCGCGGCTGTGATCGTGCGACCCAGCACGAACTGTTCGCCCATGATGCGGACGGCGGCGGCGACCGCTTGGCGGATGACGGGTTCGCCTAACCGCCCGGCCAAGCGGCGAATGAACCCTGACAGGTTGGCGTGGACCTCCTCGTCAGGATCTATCAATTTGCCGGTGAGCATCAGGCTCCAGGTCGAGGCATTGACGAGCAGGGAGTCTGAAGCGCCGAGGTGACTGGCCCAATCGGCCGAGGCAATCTTTTCAGCAATCAGCCGATCGCGAGTACTTTCGTCGGGGGTGCGCAATAGCGCCTCCGCCAGGCACATCAGGGCCAAACCCTCGCGGGTAGACAGGGAAAACTCCTGGAGGAAATTTTCGACAACGCCCTGTCGTCTTGCGCTGCCACGCGCCAACCGGACGAGCGACTCGGCTTCCTGGCGAACGTCCTCGCGTTCTTTGGATCCCAAAGGTTGGCGCGCGATCAGCGCGGCAGTGGCGTCACGCTCATTCTGGAATTTTGCCTGGTCCAGTTCGACAAGGTCTTGGGCGAGGGGAGAAACCATTGGCAAAATCTAACCGTTTCTCCTCTGCACGTCATCTGATCCAGTAGCCCAATAGCAAAAGGGCCCGGTCTCGCGACCGGGCCCTCTGCAGTTTCGGCAAATCGCCGTCGATCAAGATCAGAAGTTGATGTCGATCGTCGAACGGCGGTTCAAAGGTTCTTTCACGCCGTCGCCGGTGGGAACGGCGAGCATGGTTTCACCCTTCCAATCGACTTGCAGCGAACCGGCACCGACGCCCAGACCAACCAATGAGTCAGCCACGGCCTTGGCACGACGTTCCGATAGACGGACGTTGTAGGCTGGCGAACCCGACGAGTCAGTGTGACCGACGACGATCACGCGGGTAGCGTTTCCGGCGTTGGCATAATTCGCGGCTTCCGAGACCACCGTCTGGGCTTCCGGCGTCAGGATAGCCTGATCAAACGGGAAGTAGACGATGAACTGCCGGGCTTCATACGCCGGCGGAGGCGGCGGAGGAGGCGGAGGCGGAGGCGGAGGCGGCGGGGGTGGAGGAGGCGGGGGTGGAGGCGGAGGCGGAGGAGGCGCATCTGCGAACGAATAGCGCAAACCCACCGTCACCGACGCATCACGATAAGGACCCGACAGGGCACCCGGCTGAAGAGCATGGGTACCACTGGAACCCAGGGTGAGGTCTGAACCACCGATATAGCGGTAGGTGACATCGATGTTCAGGCGCTCAGTCGCCTTCCAAGCAAGACCAGCCAGCGCCTGATAGGCAATCGCCGTATCGGTGTCGTTGATGGTCAGGTTCTGGTAGGCCGGGTTCGCCGCCGTGATGGCCCCGGTCACATTGGAGAACTGTCCAACAATACCGTCAGCCTTGGCATGAACCAGACCGATACCGAGACCGACGAACGGATTGATTTCTGAGTCAGGCATGAAGTCATAAATGACGTTTCCCATCAGCGTCCAAACTTGCAGATTGCCGGTCGGCGATCCGCAATTCGGCGAAGCTGCAGTGCGGATCACGCCAGGAGTGCAAAGCCCCAGGATGGCTTGATTGGTGCCGCCGCGGATGGAGTCGACATCGCCGGGGCGATAGCCACCTTCGAGTTCAACGCGCCAGTTGCTGTTGACCCGATAGCCGAGCCGAGCAAAACCGGTCCAGTCTTCCTCTTGGCTCAAGTTCCAAACATACGGCTTGCCATTCGCAGACGTATTCTTGGATTCGAGCTCGAAGCTGTCTGGCCAATGATAGCCAAGATCAACTGCACCGTACCAGCCAGCGTCTTGGGCAGATGCGCCAGACGCGGCGCAAACCGCAGCTAAAGCGGCTCCTGCCAGAAGTTTGAATTTCATATTCAGAGCCCTCTCCTGCCCTAGCGCTTCGGCCATGTGGCCCAGCACCGTTATATCAACGTATCGGCGTCGCGAAAGTGTCGCCGAAGCCACACTGCGACCCATTTTCATGAGTCGATCGAACACTCGGGAGCCACGTTACACAAAAAACGCACTCACAAGCAACTCCACGCCGCTGATACAGGGGCACAATCGGACATTTACCCGATCCAGACACCCCCTATTGTGGCATAGAACCCACAGGTCGAGCTTCAGTTCCATCTTTTGTTGAGGCCATCCTTAGACCACAGGTTTGCGGGACTTTCGACTCCGGGATCCCAGGGCCTGCGGTCTGTTGAGGGACTTTCGGAACTCGTCCCGGCGTTCATGGATGGAGGCGATAACCAAGCCCATGGGAACGCCGATTTCCACGAGCACGGCTTCGGACAGCTGCAGACTGGCTTCGACAGTTTCAGGCACAGCGTCGGTAGCACCCAATTCATAAAGCCGCTGTGCATGCAAGGCGTCTCGGGCTCGCGCCACAATCGTCAATTCGGTTCGCATCGTACGTGCAATGGCCACTACGGTTTCGACTCCGTCCGGAGCGTCCATGGTGACAACTAATGCCGGTGCGGTCTCCAATCCACATCGCTTCAGGAATTCAGGCCTCGAAGCGTCTCCGTAAAAGATAGATGCGCCATGGGTTCGACCTGCTTCCACCAGACGCGGATCACGTTCGGCGGCAACCCAGGCGATCTGGTGTCGATCAAGCATTTCGCCGACCAAACGTCCAACCCGCCCGTAACCAACAACCAGGACCCTGGGACCGGTCGGGCTGAGCTCTGGTTCCGGAACTAAGGTCTCTAGCCCACTCCGACGCCCTCCGACCTTCAGGCCGATGGCGGCTAGTCCCGGAATACAGATCATAGACAACGTGGAGGCAACCAGCAGGGTCTGACCAAGATCTCGGGGCACGACCTTATCGCCTATCGCCGTGGTGAGGATAACAAAGGCAAACTCGCCCCCACCTGCCAGTAGAAGGGCGGCCTCGGCGGCACTGCGCCAAGCCAAGCCAAAGGCACGCGAGAGTCCGAAGACCACTAGCCCGTTGATCGAAATTAGCCCGACAGCGATCGTAATGATCACAACGGGTCGCGCGAACAGCAGGGAAAGGTCTAGCCCAATTCCAACAGACAGAAAGAACAGACCCAGCAGCAAGCCCTTGAAAGGCTCGATCGTAACCTCCACCTGATGACGATATTCGGTTTCCGCGAGCAGAAGTCCGGCAATAAATGCGCCAAGCGCCATGGATAGGCCGGCCACCGCGCTAATCATGCCGGCTCCGATGATCACCAGCAGGCAGGTTGCCATGAACAGCTCTTCGCTCTTAGCCCGCGCTACCGAGCGCATCATGGGGCGGAGCAATAGGCGCCCAAATAACACGAGCGCCGCCACCGCCAAGACAGAGGGCGCAAACGCCAACAACAGCTGAGGCGGCAGGGCTCCGGCTTGCCTATGTCCGAGAAAGGCCAAGGTAATCAGGATTGGCGCTACCGCCAGGTCTTGAAACAGGAGCACCGAGAACGTCGCCCGTCCGGCTGTGGCGTGCTGACGACGGTGCTCGGTCAGGATCGGCATCACCAAGGCCGTTGATGATAGAGCTAAAGCGACGCCGACTGCGGCCGATGCTGCGCCGTCTAGCCCGGTCAACAACGCCAGTCCCGCAATCGCAGCGGTGCTGAGCACAACTTGAGCCCCGCCAAGCCCGAATACGTAACGGCGCATAAGCCGCAGTCGCTCCCACGACAACTCCAGCCCGATCATAAACAGGAGGAAGACCACACCAAGTTCGGCCAGTTGCGCGACTTGGTCTGGCCGGGCAATCGTGAACGACGCCAGGATTGGAAATCTTCCCGCCAAGGCGCCCAATCCCCATGGGCCCAAGATGACGCCGGCACCCAGAAAACCCAGGATCGGACTAATCTTCCACCGCCGAAACAAAGGCACGACCACGCCCGCTGTCGCCAGAAACAGCACCACGTCCTTATAGCCGCCTGTAGCAACTTGAGCGTCCATTCGCCCTCCCTAACATCAAGGCACTATGACGTTGTCGAGTTGACTTGCGGAAGAGGCCTTGCCGGTCTTAAGAGGAGCATATGCGAATTGGGTTCATCACGGCATTGGTAATTCTGGCCCTCGGGACGAGCACAAGAGCCGCAATCTACCAGCTAGGCGGGCTTCGGATAGCTGAGCCTTGGTCGCGATCAGCCGCCGCCCACACAACCGGTGTCGGGTTTGTGACGCTGACCAACATTGGCAAGGTCGTCGAAACGCTCACGGCGATTGAAACTCCTGCCGCAGCGCGAGTGGAAATCCATAAGACCTCGATGTCCGCAGGCATCATGTCGATGAAGCGCCTGGATCAGGGCTTGATGCTACGTCCCGGAGAATCGGTCAGTTTCGCGCCAGGTGGCTACCACCTGATGCTTGTCGACTTGAACAAACCCCTCAAGGCTGGCGATACGTTTCCAGCAACGCTGATTTTTGCGTCAGGCAACAGAATTCGGGTGGTTTTCCCGGTCAAGGCGATGGGCTCGGTCAGCACCGATCATAAGAGTCTTCACTAGAGCCCGTTCCCTTTAGACGGAATCGTCTAAAGGAAGAAACTGGGCTCTAATTCAAAGAGTTAGAGCATGCTTTCGTCCTACCGGCGGTTCCCACTTATCGGAACATGCTCTAGGCAGCCGACTACGGGATTCACACATTTGCTTCGTTGGTAGCGAGGATGAAGCCTGTG
>JANPNB010000561.1:0-16679 GCA_031427275.1 Alphaproteobacteria bacterium
TAATCGGTCCTGCCATCACCACCTGGCTATGGGGCGGCTTTGCGGTCGACAATGCCACGCTGAACCGCTTCTTTTCGCTGCACTACCTGTTGCCCTTCATGATAGCGGGCGTAGTAATCCTGCACATCTGGGCCCTGCACGTCACCGGTAACAACAATCCGACCGGCGTGAACGTAAAGTCCAAGGAAGATACCGTCCCCTTCCACCCGTACTACACGGTCAAGGACGGGTTCGCGATTTCGGTGTTCATGATCATGTTCGCCAGCTTTGTGTTCTTCAATCCCAACGCGCTGGGTGACGCGGTCAACTACGTGCCGGCCAATCCGTTGGTCACCCCTGCCCACATCGTTCCGGAGTGGTACCTGCTGCCGTTCTACGCGATCCTGCGGGCGGTACCTGACAAGCTGGCCGGTGTGCTGATGATGTTTGGGGCGATTGCCGTGCTGTTTGTTCTGCCTTGGCTCGATACCTCCAAGGTGCGTTCCATGCGCTATCGGCCAACGGCCAAGCTGTACTTCTTCATCTTCGTCGTGGTCGGGCTGATCCTTGGCTATTGCGGGGGTCAACTGCCAGACACCCACATCATACCCAAGCTCAATACGTTCCAGTTGCTTGATGCGGATTTGAACTCGGTGGTTTGGTTGTCGAGGTTCTCTGCGCTGTACTACTTCGCCTACTTCCTGGTCATTCTTCCGGTCCTGGGCCTCACCGAGACGCCGTTGCCGCAGCCAGAGTCGATTAGTTCGCCCGTGTTATCCCATCCCGCCAATGCGCCTGCCGGTGCTGCGGCTTCGCCTGAAAAGAGGGGTTGAGCCGCGATGCTGCGTAAAGGTTTTGCTATCGCGGCGTTGGGGTTGGCTTTCTTGGCCGCACCCGCACTAGCCGCTTCCTCCCACGAAGAACCAAAGAACGTCCATTGGAGCTTTGAAGGTCCGCTCGGCAAGTTCGATCAGGGACAGCTGCAACGGGGCTACAAGGTCTACCGTGAGGTCTGCGCCTCTTGCCACGCCATGAGTTTGATGTCGTTCCGCAACCTGGGTCAAAAGGGCGGGCCGTTCTATGATCCAGAGTACAAGAATCCGAACGACAACCCGTTTGTGAAGGCGATCGCCAAGGACTATCAGGTCGATGACATCGATACTGAGACCGGCGATATCGTCAAACGCACGGCAACATCGGCAGATCGGTTCCCCAATCCCTTCCCTAATGATTCCGCAGCGCGCGCTTCAAACGGTGGGGCTTTGCCGCCGGACCTGTCGACCATGGCCAAGGCCCGCGAAGGGGGCGCAGCCTATATTTACTCGATCCTGACAGGGTACGTCGCAGCACCCAAGGGTATGACGGTCCCGAGCGGCCAGTACTATGTGCCCTATATGCCGGGTGACATGACGGCCTATTGGTCGGGCGATCATGCCGACGTGCCTGAGGGCGGTTTCATCGCCATGCCTCCACCGTTGGCGGACGGCAAGGTGACCTTCGACGACGGCACCAAGTCGACCTTGGACCAGCAGGCCAAAGATGTCTCCGCCTTCCTGGCTTGGGCCTCGGAGCCCAAGATGGAAGAGCGCAAGGCCTTCGGCGTTGCCGCGATGATCTATCTGGTGATCTTCTCGGTGCTGTTGTGGTTCAGCTACAAGCGCATTTGGCGCAATGTGAGCCACTAAGCAGCTCGAACTCGGAACACTAAAAGGCCCTGGGAAACCGGGGCCTTTTTCGTTTGGGTCAGACGTTGAAGCGGAAGTTCATCACGTCGCCGTCCCGGACCAGATATTCCTTACCTTCCTGGCGCAGTTTGCCGGCATCGCGAGCGCCGGCCTCGCCCTTCAAGCGGACATAGTCGTCATAGGCGATGGTCTCGGCCCGGATGAAGCCCTTCTCGAAATCGGTGTGGATCACACCGGCCGCCTGCGGAGCGGTGTCACCCTTATGGATGGTCCAGGCGCGCGCCTCCTTAGGCCCGACCGTGAAATAGGTTTGCAGGCCCAGCAGATGGTAGGCCTCGCGGATCAGTTTGTTGAGGCCGGGCTCTGTGAGACCCAGAGTTTCCAGATACTCCGCCCGCTCAGACGGGTCGAGCATGGCGATCTCGCTCTCAATCTGGGCAGAGATGGCGACGTGATCGGCTCCGTCGCGCGCCGCGCGTTCGGCGACCAGCTTCGACATCTCATTGCCGTCGGCCGCCGACCCTTCATCAACGTTGGAAACATAGAGTGCGGGCTTGGACGTCAGCAGCTGCAACATGCGCCAAGCCTTCTCGTCCTCGGCGGCGATCTTGGCCTTGCGGGCCGGGCGACCGGCGTTGAGCTCGACAAGAGCCAGCTGTACTAAGTTCAGGGTCTGGATGCTGTCTTTGTCGCCGGTCTTGGCGCGTTTCTCTAGGTTGACGACGCGCTTCTCCAAGCTCTCCAGGTCGGCCAGCATTAGCTCAGTTTCGATGGTCTCGAGGTCCGACAGCGGATCTACCTTGCCCTCGACGTGGGTGATGTCGTCATCGATGAAGCAGCGGGCTACGAAAGCCACGGCGTCGCAGTCGCGAATATTGGCCAGAAACTGGTTGCCCAGCCCCTCGCCCTTCGAGGCGCCGCGCACCAGGCCTGCAATGTCCACGAAGTTGATCCGCGAGGGGATGATCTCCTTGGACGGAATAATGGCCGCTAGGGCCTCCAGGCGCGGCTCTGGCACCGCCACGTCGCCGGTATTGGGCTCGATGGTGCAGAACGGGTAATTGGCCGCCTGGGCCGCTGCTGTTTGGGTCAGCGCGTTGAACAGGGTCGATTTGCCGACATTGGGCAGGCCGACGATGGCGACTTTGAGAGCCATAGGATTTCCTAAACTGAGAGGCGCGACCTAACACACAGGTCGGCTGGGGTCATCCCCGCGCAAGCGCGGTTGCCGCAAGGTCGCGCCAGACACGGCCTTCCTTGCGAAATTGCGGATTAGTCTTGGTTAGCCGTCGATCCATTTCGGCCACAGCCTCAGTGGCTTCGGCCCGGCGTCCGGTGCGGGCCATGAAGGCCGCATGCCGCCCCAGACCCTCAAGACCTGTTAAGCGCGTGGCGGCCAACTGATTGGCACTATCAGCCTCTGAAGTGCGCCCCAGGCCCTCATAGACCCTTGCTAGAGCCAGGGATGCGGCAGGCGTGCGCTCATCCTGCCCCAGGCGCTCCAACAGGCCCAGCGCCTCTGCCCAGCGGCCCAGTTCAATCAAGGCGTTGGCGCGACCCAACCGCAGCACGGGATCATCAGCATGGACACCCTCAGCAGCCAGACCATAAAGACTTTCGGCCTCAGCAAATCGACCAAGATGGGCGGCGGCGGCGGCCAACCGCGACTGATGACGCACGGTCGGCGAGTCCTCGTGGGCAGCCTTGGCCTCCCGATATTCGCGATGGGGATCTAAGGTCTCGCGCGCCACCGACCCTATCCGCCGCGCTGCGCGCCCACCCATGAGTTGCGGCCCGACTATCGCCACCAGATAAACCAAACCACCCAGTGGCTGGAGAAGTAGGATGATCCACAACCAAAACATCGGCTGACCCGTGCGCACCACATGGACACAGAGCGCGATCGCGAAGATCAGCGAGAGACCAAAGGCGGGAAACATGGTGCCTAAACTTCCCGACCGTCGGCTTGCTTGGGGTCAGACTTTTCGGCTGGTGCGAGGCGCATAACCTCCGTCTGATAACGCTCATCCTCACCACCGGCGAGCAACGGCGCTGCCTCGGCGACCGCCGTGATCAGATCGGTGACCCAAGTCTGATCCACCTTATGAAAATCCGAGAGGACATGGCCCATCACACGCTCTTTGTGGCCGGGATGACCCACGCCCAGGCGCGCGCGTCGGAAGTCTGGTCCCAAATGCGCCGTTAACGAACGGACCCCGTTATTGCCCGCCGCCCCGCCGCCGGTCTTCATCCGAAAACGACCGGGAGCCAGATCAATTTCGTCATAGAACAACACCACGTCCATCGGCGACAGTTTGTAGAACTTCAGCGCCTCAGCGACCGCCCGGCCGCTCTCATTGTAAAATGTCTGCGGTTTCAGGATCAGCGCGCGCACCGAACCTGCCGACGACTCGATCTCGCCCTCGCGGATCAGGCCGTGAAACTTCGATTTCTCGGGGCCAAACTTCCAGCGACGCGCAATCGCGTCCACGGCCATAAAGCCGATATTGTGCCGATTGTCGGCATAACGAGGGCCAGGATTGCCCTGGCCCGCGAGAATTAACATGACGTCCCCCCCGAGGAGGCGTTGAGAGGTTAGGTCGAGGCCGTGCCGTCTTCGCCCGCGCCAGCGGCAGAGGCCGAAGCTGACGAACCGGCCACGGTGGCAACCACAGTTTCACCGTCGATGGCAGGCGTAACGCCGGCCGGCAATGTAAAGGCCGAAACGCGAATCGCATCGCCAATGTCCAAACCGGTGAGGTCGAAGATCAATTCTTCCGGGATATGGTCGGCGGGGCAGTTCAACTCGATCTCGTGGCGCACGAAGTTGAGCGTGCCGCCTCGCTTCAGGCCCGGTGAAAGCTCGTGATTCTTGAAGTGCACGGGTACGGCAATGCGGATCAACTGGTGCTCATCGACCCGGTAGAGGTCGAAATGCCACGGCTGATCAGTGACCGGGTGCATATCGATGGCCTTGGCGATGACAGGCTGGCTTTCCGAACCGTATTTCAGCGTCACCAAGTGGCCGAGCAGCTTGCCCGTATAGAGCGCCTTGCGGAACTCATTAGACTTCACTGCAATTGCGACTGGGTCCTTGGCACCACCATAGAGAATCCCAGGGACCATGCCTGCACGGCGGGTTTCCCGCGCGCCACCCGTTCCGGTGCGGTCGCGAACTTCTACGTTCAAAATGATATCGGCCATGGCCTTGCCTCGAAACAAAACCGCCGCGCGAACGTCCCGCGCGGCGAGGAACGACCCTTGAGGGCCGAAAGGTGGGCGTAAATACACAAAACCCACGCCCATGGCAACGGGCCGGATCAGGTTCCGGGATTCTTTAGCGCTTCTTGGCCGGACGGCTCTTGATCGGCTTCTTTGGACCGCCATAACCGTGGCTCGCATTGACCACCGGAATAAACCTAGCCTCATAGGGTTCAGCGCGCCCGGAGGCTTTGATCAAGCAGCGGCCTGTGTCCATCATCCCATGTTGGCCCAGACAGAAGACGTCCTCATAGTGCGGCCTTGAGACCGCAAGACACTGGTAGAGATTGAGCTTGGCGAGGTTCAGACAAAACCCGACATTCGGCTCGACCATGATCGCCGTCAGGGTTTCGGTGTTGGCGTCCGAAGCCTCACCCAGAAGGCCGAGCGCCGCGATCGCAAGGCTGCGCACGACGACCGGGCTGTAAGGCGGACTGGCGGGAGATGGTGCCAACCCCAAGGACGCTGCGCCGTCCGATGCCTGCCGCAACCGAGCAGTTTGGGACAATTCACCCACTAGGGACGTGGACGAGAGGGTTTTGGCGCGAATGAGCCGGGCTTCACGTTCTGCGACTGGCGCCTTCGACCATTCCTGCTTCTGAATGTCATAGGCCGATTGCTTGACGGCCTTGCCGTTATCGTAGAGCCGTTGACCCTCACCGCCCAGGGCTTCGCTGACCATTCCGGCGGCGCTGCCAGCTCCGGTCAGACCCAGCACATACGAGGGATTGCGCATGATCTCATAGGCCATGGTTCTGCGCTGAGCCACACCGGAGCCATAGCTCCTCACGCCTGCGACGAACGCCTGATCCTGCAGGGCGGCGATGGCACCGTAGGAAATCGCGCCACTCAGCAGCTGTTTGGGCTCATAGGCCGTGCCTATATCGAGTGATTTGGCGATCGATGCCCCATCGGCAAAAGTCGGCGAAATGCTGCCAACCCGGTCCATATAAAATCGGTAGGCGCTGGCTTGCTCAATAATTCTAGAGCCCAAGATATCTACTTTTGGGGGTGGAGAGGGCTGAGTAGCCTGAGTGGTCATAGTCGGAGCCGACGAGCAACTGGCCAGGAGGACGGCGAGCAAGAATGCCGCGACAGCCACAGAGGCCTTCTCTTTTAACGCCATGACTGACCTCTACCTGGAGCAATGATTTCAATCGAAGCTATCATGCCAGCCTCGACAACAATGTGGCGATTGTGGTCGATCAGGGTTGGCAAGGGGTTAGCGTCACCATGGATTAGCCAGCCCCTTTTGTCTTAGTCGAACAGTTTTGAGACCGATTCCTCGTTGGCGATCCGCCGGATGGCTTCTCCGATCAGCCGGTCACAGCTGACATAGCGTATCTTTCCGCCGTCTGAGGCTCGGTCAGGCGGCTGGATCGAGTCGGTCATGACCAATTCCTTGAGCACGGAACTGTTCACCCGCTCCACGGCTGCACCAGAAAGCACACCATGGGTGACATAGGCCGAAACCTCGATAGCCCCGCCGTCGATCAGGGCCTGCGCCGCGTTACACAGCGTGCCACCGCCGTCGATCATGTCGTCAAACAGGATGCATCGACGCCCGGAGACGTCACCAATGATATTGGCAACCTCGCTCTTGCCGGGCGCTGAGCGTCGCTTATCGACGATCGCCAGCTCGGCATTCAACCGCGTCGCCACGGCCAAGGCGCGCACCACACCGCCAACGTCAGGCGATACAATCATCAATTCAGACGTCTTCTGATGGTGGCCCTTGATATCGGCGGCCAGTAGAGGTGCCGATAGGAGGTTGTCTGTAGGGATGTCGAAGAAGCCCTGAATCTGGCCAGAATGTAGATCCATGGTCAGGACCCGGTCAGCGCCAGCTCGAGTGATCAAATTGGCCACCAACTTAGCTGAGATCGGTGTGCGCCCGCCGGTCTTTCGGTCCTGCCGCGCATATCCGAAATAGGGCATCACTGCTGTGATCCGCTTTGCCGAGGCGCGCTTTAGCGCATCGATGCAAATCAACAGCTCCATCAAATTGTCATTGGCGGGGTAACTGGTCGACTGAATGACGAAGACGTCTTCCCCACGAACATTCTCGTCAATCGTGACAAAAATCTCGTTGTCAGCAAACCGTTTCACCTGAGCCTTGGTGAGCGGCAGGTCCAGGTGGGCGGCGACAGCCTCAGCCAGGGTTCGGTTGGAGTTGCCAGACAGCAGCTTCATCGGGGCCCCACAATGTTGAACTGTTGGCGGGGCTTGTAGCAGGCGCGCGCCGGGCGACAAGGCCTGGATGACTAATCCAGCACAATCGCTGATAACAGGCGCCCAAAGTCGGGCTCCGCACGCGTAACAGCGCGCCGATTTGAGAAAAATAAGTCTTCATCCGCACAGGTGTCGGCCCCTATCCAGGCCACCGTTCCAACGCCTGCAGCCCTGAGTCGCGATATGACGAAGGCGGGCAAATCGAATTGACGCTTTTCCTTCGCCTGACCTGGCGAGAAAAACTGGAGGTTATGAGGGTCGGCTTCAACGAACCGATCGCGAAATTCCAATCCGACTTCGTAAGATGCAGGACCGATGCACGGACCGATGACTGCCACGATGCGCTCTGGCTCCGCGCCTAAAGACCGCATCGCCGTGATCGTCGATTCAGCGATACCGGCTAAGGCACCGCGCCATCCCGCATGGGCGGCCGCCACCACACCTGCCTGGGCATCAACAAAAAGGATCGGCGCACAGTCAGCAGCCAAGGCCCCACAGAGAACGCCGCGTGTTGCCGTGACCACGGCGTCGCCTTCCGGCCGATGACCTGACCACGGGGCCTCAGCGATGAGCGCGGTGGCAGAGTGTGTCTGATAACAGGTCGAGAGCGCAGACTTCTCAAGTCCAAAATGTAAAGCCGCCAGTCTTCGATTCTCAGCCACGTCGGCGGGGCGGTCGGAGGACCCCACACCGACGTTGAGGCTGCTATAGATTCCGGTGGAAACCCCAGACTTACGTGTGAAAAACCCGTGGCGAATTCCGGGCAAGTCCAAGAGCGGCGAGGTCAGTGTTGGTAATACGGTCATCGGCCAGCCTCAAAGGCGGGCGGCACTAAGCCGGGGGCATGGATGCAGAGCACCTTGAACAGCTCTCCCATTTGATCGGCGTCCGTAAGGCGATGGAGTTGGCGCGCGGTCCGTTCGGCGGCTTCAGGCCGAGCGGCAGCCAAGGTCTCGGCGCGCGAGACGATTCCAAGCCGGGCGAGGAACTCCGCCTGGGTCAGGATCGGCCCCGTTTTCGCCCCCGCTCGCTCGGCAGCTGCTCGAACGGAAGGAAAGTCGGCATGCACCGTCAGATCAGCACCTCCAGGCGATTCTAGAGGATCGACTTTTCTATGGTGCGATAGGGCCTGCAGGGTGTCTCCGAAGCCCGGTGATGCGCGTCCGTAGTCGATCAGGAGAGCGGCACCCCCGTCCAATGCGATTCTCTCCCCAATCTCATGTCCAAGTCGTTCTTGCTCTGTTGAAACCTCATAGATCGCAGACTGAGGGGCGTCGGTCGGAAGCCCCAGCGCCGCGACTGGCGAAAGGCCTACTAGCAGTTCACCATTGGCATCGACGCCAATCCGATGTTCGGCCCATTGCGCGCCCTGAAGACTGAACTGACGGACTGGCAGGCAATCCAACAACTCATTCGCGATCAGCAGTATCGGTAGATCACTAGGAATATCGGCCAGGACTGAGACCCATCGTGGCCCCGTACCCAGACGGTCGCGCTGAAGCTTCTTCAGCGGCTCGGAGACCTCGACTAACCAGACTTCGGCGGCGGCGAGAAACGCCTTGTCTACCTTGGTTGCTCGCAACAGATCTTCCATCAGCGTCCCGTCACCGGGACCCATCTCAACCAATCGGAATTTGGTCGGGCGGCCCATTAGCCGCCAAGTCTCCACCATCCATAGGCCGATGAGCTCACCGAACATCTGACTGACTAACGGTGCGGTAATGAAGTCGCCTGCCGCACCTAAAGCGGGGCGGGTCGCATAGTACCCCTCGACGGGGTCGTGCAGGCATCGGCTCATGTACTCGGCGACCGTCAGCGGCCCGGTCGCTCTGATTTGCGCAACTAATCGATCACGCAGGCTCATGGTCTTGCACAGGTTGCGATAGCCCGCGCCAAATCAGCCAGGCTCCGCCGAGCACCATTGGCCCGCTGAGGATCATCCCCATGGTCAATCCAAGCGGGAAGTGATCAAGGCCCTGATCAGGCTCTCGAACAGTTTCCAAGCCTATTCGTATCAATCCGTAGCCCAAGAAAAACAGCCCCGCCACGACGCCTCGCCGCTTGAGCAACTTGGCTCCGCGACCTGCCCAGAAGAGTATTAGGAAGAGAACGATACCTTCCAAAGCCGCCTCATAAAGCTGGCTTGGATGGCGTGGGAACGGCCCTGCATCTGGAAAAACGATGCCCCACGGCACCTGTGTTGGCCGCCCCCAAAGCTCCGGCTTGATGAAATTAGCGATCCGACCCAGAAAAAGCCCCATGGGGGCCGCCGAGGTCACCAGGTCACCGAGGCTCAAGAGATCGAGTTTCCCCCGTCGGGTGAAGATGAGCACAGCGACCAGAACCCCGATCACCCCACCGTGGAAACTCATCCCCCCTCGCCAGGTCATCAGGATTTCAATCGGGTTGGTCCAAATGATCTCCGGCGTGTAGAAGACCACATGGCCCAGGCGGCCGCCGATGATAATTCCAAAGGTAATCCAGAGGATCAGGTCATCGATTTGTAGCGGTGTTGCTGGTGGACCGCCCCCTGACCAAAGCGCTGGTTTGCGAACCAGGCTGACCATGTATCGCCAGCCGAGCAAGATGCCCGCGACATAGGCTAATCCGTACCAACGAATGGCAATTGGACCGATTTGAAGCAGAACGGGATCAAAGTTTGGAAACGGCAAGCCAAGGACTCCGCAAGCTTCGCCAGTGAATTTGCATAGGGTTTAGACGAGAACCCCTTCGCATTCACCCCCTGACGCGCCATATAGGAATAATGCAGACCCAAAATCCTTTTCTCGACGAAATGGCGAAGCTGACAACGGCTGCCATGGGCTTGGCGCAAACTGCGGGCGAGGAAGCTCGAGCCGCGTTCCGAGCCCAGGCTGATCGGCTGGCCGCTGAACTCGACCTGATCCGGCGCGATGAGTTCGAAGCCTTGAAGGCCGAGATCAATGCTCTGCGCGCAGAAGTCGCCAGCCTGAAGGCATCTCCGCAACTGGCCAAACCCGCCCCGAAAAAGGTGGCAAAGCCCGATTGAGCCGGACGACTCATAAACCCGCAAACACGCGAATGTGGCTCGCGTCTTGGAAGAAGCCGCTGACACAGGTCATGCGAAGCAGATTAGTTTCAACATCGCAGGGTGATTCGTGGGGCTGCCCGCCACCGATGCGAGAGGGACCGCAGGTCTAATGGATACGCCTCAGTCTGACGAAGACGTCTTCCTGGCGAATGATCCACTTGATGTGGTGGAGCATGTTCTGCAGGCAGAAAACTTGCAGTTTGATCGCACCGACGACGGGGATTTGGCTTTCTCGCTCTCCGGGGATTGGAAGGACTATGAGCTCTGGTTCGCTTGGCGACCCGAGGCCGATTGCTTGCAACTGTGCCTGTCCATTGATCTGCAAGTCAGTGCCAAGCAGCGTGCGGCGGCTTTCGAGTTAGCGTCCAACATCAACCAACGCGTATGGCTTGGGCACTTTGAGGTCTGGGATGATGGCGAAGTGGTTTTCCGCCATGCCATGTCACTGATGTCTGGTGAACGGCCTAGTCTCGCCCAGGCCGCAGCGATGATCGACATCTCAATGGAAGCGGCAGACCGCTATTATCCGGCGTTTGAGTTCATGACCCAGGGCGGCAAGACGCCGGAAGAAGCCATCGCTGCCTGCATGTTCGAGACCATCGGCGAGGCCTGACGTCGGGGTCACGGTGCGCTAAGCTCGCAGTCGATCTTATTTTCCGGGGACCAGCATGACGCCAATTTTGATGTTGGGCGCGGGGCGTATGGGCGGGGCGCTCATTGAAGGCTGGCTGCGGGCTGGCGCATTCGCGGCAACTGACCTGATCATCCGCGACCCCTTTCCCTCAGAGATCGCCCTGGCGGCGGCGCGTGACGGGGCACAGCTAAACCCGGCTGACGACGCCCTAGCTCAGGCGCAAACAATCTTGCTGGCTGTGAAGCCCCAGCTATGGCGGCAGACGGCTCTGGAAGTGACCCATCTGCTGTCGTCGGACGCGATCCTAGTCTCGGTGGCCGCAGGTGTGAGCTCAGCCGACATATCCGCAGCGTTCGGTGGCCTTCGCGTGGCGCGGGTCATGCCGACCACCGCGGCGGCCATCGGTATGGGCGTAGCTAGCCTATTTGCATCGACACCTGAGGCTCTAGCCCGCGCGCACCGGCTGTTCGATCCGGTTGGAACCGTGGTCGATCTGGATGATGAGGACCTGTTGCACGCCGCGACGGGTGTGTCGGGCTCTTCGCCTGCCTATTTCTACGCCTTCGTGGAAGCCCTAGAGTCGGCGGGCGTTGCCGCTGGGCTTCCGCCGGAGGCTGCGAAAAAACTGGCGCGGTCCACCATGGCAGGGGCGGCGGCTTTGATGTCCGCGAGCGGGACCGAGCCTAGCGAGCTCCGCCAACAGGTGACTTCGCCCAACGGCACGACGGCCGCGGCCTTAGAAGTCTTGATGGCCGATCACGGTCTCGGCCTTCTATTGCGTCAAGCCGTGGCCGCAGCAACGCAGCGCTCGCGTGAGTTGGGCGGCTGATCTTGCCTAAGGCGCGCGTTTCCAAGTCTGCGCCTGACAGATAATGGCGATGCAACCTTCGACCTTGAGGGTGCCGTCCGGATTGAGTCCGATCTTGGAGGCATAGGTCTTGCCAGACTCGGGATCGTAGATCGTGCCCCCGGTCCATCGACCGTCCTTAGCGGCCTTGAAATTCTTGATCAGCTGGAGCCCGACGACGGGACGAGCACGCAGGCTGGGGTCAGGATTATTTGCGTCGCGTTGTACCTGACCGGTTGCCTTATCGAGCGGGTTCTTGAGCCAAACAATCGTGCCACAAAGCTTGTCGCCACACGGTGCGACTCGAACCTTGCCCGATGCGCTCTGGGTTAGCCAATCACCCTGGACCGGGCTCGCCGCCTGGGCAGCAAGTGCAATAGCCAAGATCGATATTCCCGCTATAACCGCCGCGAGTCGCTGCATCAAAACCTCCAAACCCTGTCGTATCCTGGCTAGATTCGAACCTCGGCAAAATCGTGTCACTAGCGGCGAAGCAGATTGCACTATTCTATCCTGGAATCCGCACAATCGCCCGCAACCCTCCAAGCGGCGAGCGCGCCAAGGTGACATCGCCGCCATGGCTTCGGGCAACGTCACGGGCAATGGCCAGTCCAAGTCCGACCCCCTTGGCGTTCTGATTTCGCGCTGGGTCTAGGCGATTGAAGGCCTTGAACGCATCCTCATAGAGCGCTTCTTCGATCCCTGGACCATCGTCATCAACCATGATCTCAACACCGCCGTCCTTTCGCGGGCCTGCGGTCACGGTAACGCGGTTGCCATAGTCGGCGGCGTTCATCACCAGATTGGCAAGGGCGCGCCGCAGGGCATTGGGTCGCACCGAAGCTGAAAGATCGGTATCAACATCGACAACGATTTGCACACCTGAGCGCAAGGCTCCGGCACTCACCTCGTCGATCAACGATTTCAGGCTGATCTCCTCGACGGACTCACCGCCCTCACCTCGCGCAAAATCAAGATACTCATCGATCATATGCTCCATCTCAGACAAATCGCGCTTCATCTCGACGGTGCGTTTGGTCGGCTCGGCCAAGGCCAACTCGAGTTTTAGGCGGGTCAAGGGCGTGCGAAGGTCATGACTGACCGAAGCCAAGAGAGCCGTGCGCTGATCAATGTGACGCTGAATTCTGGCTTTCATAGCTAGAAAAGCGTGGGCGGCCTGTCGAACCTCCCTCGCCCCGTGGGGCTTGAACGCCGGAGCCTCGACCCCACGCCCAAAGTCGTCAGCGGCTGATGCTAGTCGTTCGATAGCCCTCACTTGATTGCGGATGAACAGGATGGAAATTGCCGTCAGGATGAGGGTCGCGACCGTCATCCAAAGCACAAAAATATGGCCTTGAGTGGCCACCGCTCTGTCACGCGGGGCCAATACCCGAAGAACGCCCTGCGGGGTCTGCACGCGAATGTCCACGAAGGCGGGATACCGCGTCGTGTCGAACCAATAGGGCTGATCGATGCGGGCGACTAGGGCGCGATCCAAAGCATTGTCGACCACGGCAAAGGAGTTGGCCCTGCGGCCTTTGGGTAGGGTTCTTCCCGGCTGCAATGCCACCGACAGGCTCATTGAGCGCTCTGCGCGGTCGGTGATCCGCGCGAGCGACGCGGGGCTGGGATCATCGCGAAAGCTCTCAACCGCCCAGGCCACATCGCCGGCCAACCCTTCTGACAACCGGCTGGTCACAGTCTGCCAATGGGCATCAAAGAATATCCAGGTCACCGCGATCTGCATCACCGCCACAGGCAAGATGATGATCAGCAGGGATCGGCCAAAAAGGGTGGTCGGCAATACCTGTTTCAGCAAACGACCAAGTCGGGCCCGGGTTGGGAAAACCAAAGCCATCAGTCGGGAGCCAACAAATAGCCAACCCCACGCACGGTCTGCAGATAGCGCGGCGCCTTGGGATCGGCCTCAATCTTACGCCGCAACCGGGTCACCTGGATATCGACGGCCCGCCCCGAGGGATCGACGGTTTCACGCGCCAAGTCCATGCGTTCAACGGGCTGATGCGCATTGCGGGCCAGGTGACGCAGCAAAGCAATCTCGGCCTCCGTCAACCGGACAGGTTCGCCGCCACGAAACAACTCTCCTCGCCCAGGATGAAACACGCAAAGACCAAGTGGAATTTCAGCCGAAGTCGCTTGAGACGGACGCGACTGTGATCGGCGTAGGATCGCTTCGATCCTCAACAGAAGTTCTTCGGGCTCGAAGGGTTTGGCCAAATAATCATCGGCTCCCAGCTTGAGGCCTTCAATGCGATCCTCGGCCAACCCCCGTGCAGTCAGCAACAAGACAGGCGTGGACGCGGTAAGTCCCCGACGATCGCGGACCCATCGGGTAAGGGAAAAGCCGTCTTCACCGGGCATCATGACATCAAAGATGGCTAGGTCGAAGTCGAGGGCCTCCATCATTGCGCGGGCTTGACCTCCGCCAGCCGCAATGGTGACCCGAAAGCCTGCTCGGGTCAGATACTCCTTAAGCAGATCACGAATCCTGTCGTCGTCATCGACCACCAACAGGTGGCGACCGTGCTCGGTTACGGTCATAACCCGCTTCCATTTTGTTTGACGTGGCGGGCGCGGAGGGCTGTAAGGGGAACCTCTTGCAAGGCGGAAAATTCCCTATGTCTCTCGTTCCCTTCGATGATCGTGACGGTTGGATCTGGCTGGACGGCCAGTTCGTGGCGTGGCGGGAGGCGAAGGTGCACGTATTGACCCATGGCCTCCACTACGCTTCTGCCGTGTTCGAAGGCGAGCGGATGTATGGCGGGGAGATATTCAAGCTGACCGAGCATACCCAGCGTCTGTTCAATTCAGCCGAGATCCTCGACTTCGAAATCCCGTTCACGGTGGCCCAGATCGATCAGGCCTGCAAGGACACCTGCGCTAAGAACGGGTTGAGCGACGCCTATTTGCGCCCGATCGCTTGGCGCGGCAGCGAAATGATTGGGGTTTCCGCCCAAAGTACGAAAATCCACGTCGCCATCGCGGTCTGGGATTGGCCTGACTATTTCAAGCCCGAGGAAAAGGCCAAGGGCATCCGCATGTGCTGGGCCAAGTATAAACGCCCGTCTCCGGAAACAGAGCCCGTACACGCCAAGGCCACCGGCCTCTACATGATCTGTACCATCTCCAAACATGCGGCAGAGAAAGACGGCTATACCGACGCCATGATGCTGGACTATCGCGGCTATATTGCCGAGAGCACGGGTTCAAATGTGTTCTTCGTCAAGGATGGCACCCTGCACACGCCCACGCCAGACTGCTTCCTCAACGGCATCACCCGCCAGTCGGTAATCGCTTTGGCGCGCAGCCAGGGGGTCGACGTCGTCGAACGCCACATCATGCCCGAGGAGCTGTCTGAGTTCACCGAATGCTTCGTGGTGGGCACGGCGGCTGAGGTTACGCCGGTGTCTCAGATCGGCGAATATCAATTTACGCCGGGCAAGCTCTCCATCGGCCTAATGACCGACTACGCTAAATTGGTCCGCCGCCAGTTGGTCATGGCCTAAGATGCGCGAAACCTTCCCGCCACGAAGTAGGGGAAGCAAGCATCTAAGCCCCTAATTGTGCGAGGTTCTCTAGCGCTTCGCCACTCAGTCTGCGCGTGATCCATTCGGTTTTTGCGGTGGCACCCAGCGAGTCGTAAAACGCAATCGACGGCGCGTTCCAGTCCAGCACCGCCCATTCAAGTCGGCCCAGCCCCTCCGTCGCACAGCGCTGCGCCAGGCTGCACAACAGAGCCTTCCCGCCGCCCAGGCCACGCGCCTCCGGCACTACGAACAGGTCTTCTAGATAAATCCCGTGCCGACCCTGAAAGGTCGAATAGTTGTAGAACCAGATCGCGAACCCGATGGGCTTTCCGCCGATTTCCGCGATGTCGCAGAACAGGCGCGGTGCGGCACCGAACAGGTCGCGCTCCACGTCGGCCAGGGTGATCTCCACCTCATGGCCTAGCCGCTCATACTCGGCGAGCCCCCGGATAAAGCTATGGATTGTAGTTGAGTCGATCGACGAGGCTGGGCGGACAAGCAGTGTCATCTCAGATACTCCGTGGGGCGCGAACCTAGAGCATGTTCCGATAAGTGGGAACCGGTTGTCGGATCGAAACATGCTCTAACCCTTTGAATTAGAGCCCAGTTTCTCCCTTTAGACGTAACCGTCTAAAGAGAACGGGCTCTAGATCGAAGCCCGGTACCAGTCAACGCCTTGAGCATCAGTGTCCTTGGCCACCTTGCCCCGGGCGATGAGGCAATTCAGGTGCGCGAGGCTCTCGCCCGTGGCCATACCCAAAACCCATTGATCGATTTTGCGGCGGAACAGCACATGGAACACATCCACGGCGCGCTTGGGTTCGGCCAGCAGCTTTTCGAGTCGCGAGAGACCTCGCTCATGACCGGAAATCAGGTGGTCGATACGGGCATGCAGACCATGGAACGGGTCATTGTGAGCGGGTAGCACCAACACGTCATCGGGAATCTGGGTCTTGATCCGCGCCAACGAGGTCAGCCAATCCGTCAATGGGTCGCCCGCCGGTTCGGTTGGAAACACCGAGACGTTGGAGGATATTTTCGGCAACACTTGATCGCCGGAAATCATCACCTTCAGTTCGGGGCAATAGAGGCAGGCATGCTCGGGCGAGTGCCCCGAACCCATCACGATGCGCCACATATGATCGCCGATCTTGATCTCGTCGCCGTCACTTAAGCGTTGGAAGCTATCAGGCAGGGTGTGCAGGCTCTTCCCGAAACCGCCGAACCGGGCGCGGTAGTTCTCTAGTGCCTCATCATCCCAACCTGCAGCCTGGAAAAACGTCAGGGCATCCTGCGGGGCCTCCCGACCTGTGTCGGCGGCCAACGACCGGCAGGTGATGTATTCCAACCGACTGATCCACAGGCGGCACTGGTACTTGCGCGTGATCCAGCCGGCCATGCCGATGTGGTCTGGGTGCATGTG
>JANPNB010000562.1:0-1959 GCA_031427275.1 Alphaproteobacteria bacterium
GAAAGACCCCGGGGTTTTGGCGCAGAAAATCTTGCCAGCCGCCAGGCGTTTCGACCACAGCGCCGTGGCCGTTCAGGGCGATGGTCGAGGTGGCGAGGCGGTCCACAAAATCCCGGTCGTGGCTGACCAGGATCAGTGTACCCTCATAGTCGGCCAGGACCTCTTCCAAAAGATCGAGAGTATCCATGTCCAGGTCGTTGGTCGGTTCATCGAGCACCAATAGGTTGGCAGGCGTGGCCAAGGCGCGGGCGAGCAGCAGGCGGTTGCGTTCGCCGCCCGACAGGCTCTTCACCGGCTGGCGGATCTGGGCGTCGGTGAACAGGAAGTCCTTGGCGTAGGAGATCACGTGGCGCGGATTGCCGCGCACCATCACTTGGTCGCCACCTAGCGGGGTCAAGACGTCGCGCAGCATCATGTCGGGCCTAAGCTCGACCCGGGCCTGATCGATATAGGCGACCTCTAGATTGGCCCCCAGCTTCACCGACCCGGCGTCGGGCTCGACGTCGCCCAGCAACAGCTTGACCAGGGTGGTCTTGCCCGCGCCGTTCGGGCCGACAATGGCCACCCGATCACCGCGCAGAATGCGCGTGGAAAACGACTTCAGCAGGGTTCGGTCTCCGTAGGACTTGGAGAGGCCGCGCGCCTCAACCACCCGCTTGCCGGAGAGACCTGATGACTCCACGCCGATATTCATCTCGCCGCGCGCCTCGCCCATGCGCTCGATGCGGACTTGGCGCAGGTCCATCAGGGCACGGCGGCGACCTTCATTCCGGGCCCGCCTGCCGGTGACGCCGCGCTGCAACCAGTACTCTTCCTGCTCCAGCTTTTTCTCGATGCGGCGGGTTTCTTCGGCCTCGGCGGCCAGCACCTGATCGACCCACTCATCGAAGGCCCCGAACCCCTTGTCCAGGCGGCGGATTTTGCGGTGCTCGAGCCAGAAGCAGCGGCCGGTGGTACGCTCCAGAAAGGCGCGATCGTGGCTGATAATCAGCATGGCCGCGCGGCTGGAGGCCAGTTCCTGCTCCAGGGTCTCAATGGCCAAGATGTCGAGATGGTTGGTGGGCTCGTCCAACAACAGGATGTCGGGGTCTTCGGCCAGGGCGCGGGCCAGGGCCACGCGGCGGATTTCGCCACCGGAAAGACCCTTGGCAGATTTCTGCCAATCAATGCCAAACAGCTCCAGCGCGGCCTGGGCTTGATAGTCTTCGGCCCCGCCTGCGGTGGCGTAGTCGAGCACCGTCTCGCCGGTGATCTCCGGCTCCTGCGGCACAATCACTACGCGGGTGCCGGGCTTGACCACCCGCTCACCGTCATCGGCCTCGATCAACCCGGCCAGCACTTTTAGCAGGGTGGTCTTGCCTGCGCCGTTGCGTCCGACCAGCGCCGCACGGCTGCGCGGCTCCAGGCCTAGATCGACCCCGTCGAACAGCATCTTCTGGCCGTCAGCGAGACGGACCTGTTTTAGCGCAAGGATGGGCGGCTTCATGCGGGGAGGGACATAGAGCATGTTCCGATAGGTGGGAACCGGCTATCGGATGCAAACATGCTCTAACTTTTTGAATTAGAGCCCTTTTCGTCCCTTTGGACGATTTCGTCAAAAGGGAAAGGGCTCTTGCGACGTGAGCGCGGGAAGCAAGGGGTGGTGTCGGGAATCTGAAAGGGGGAACGACACTAGATAATTTCCAAGCGGCGGCGCACCGCTTGCAGATCTTCAACGAAACGACGGCGCTCCTCTGCGGCCATGACAGGGTCTTCAATGCGGAGAAGATAGCTTGGGTGGATTGTCACCCAAGCCTTGCCCCCACCTTCCAGCGCAATGGGGTGCCCACGCGCGGTGGAAATCGTCGTCTGGCGGCCCAGAACACTGCGTGCGGCGGTTGCCCCCAGGTGGAGTATTACGGCGACACTGTATGAAATAGAGTAATTGGACTCACCTCGCGCGCTACCTAAATCTCTATT
>JANPNB010000563.1:0-1948 GCA_031427275.1 Alphaproteobacteria bacterium
CTTCATGGCCGCCTGCATTTCCGGTGTCTGCTGTAGAGGTGTGGATCCAAACGGGCCGGGCGACCGGCTGCCCAACCCCTGCGGCCACACCAGGGCTAGGCCAATCATGGCAATGGCCAATAGCGCCAGGGCGGGAAGGAAAAGTCGATCAAGCATGCCAAGTTCGCATATAGCCGCTGCTTACGCCGACGACCAGTGATCCCGCGCCAAGGTCTTGACGATCGGCTCCGCGCGCCCTAGCCCGCGTGCCACGCGCCCCCGGAGACTTGCCCATGCCGACCCTCATCCTGCTTCGTCATGGGCAAAGTCGCTGGAACCTTGAGGGGCGCTTCACCGGTTGGGTGGATGTTGATCTGACGCCGGAGGGTGAGGCTCAGGCCAAGATGGCGGGCGAGCTTATCGCCGCTGCTGGTCTCAATATCGACCGTGCCTTCACCTCGGTCTTGACACGGGCCATCCGCACCCTCTGGTTGGCGCTTACCACGGCGGGCCAAGTCTATGTGCCCGAGACCAAGGACTGGCGGCTGAACGAGCGGCACTATGGCGGCCTTACGGGCCTGAACAAGGCCGACACTGCTGCCAAACACGGCGATGACCAGGTCAAGGTTTGGCGTCGATCCTACGACATTCCGCCGCCACCGCTGGCGCAGGACAGTGAGTTCAACTTCGCGAATGATCGGCGCTATGCCGGTATCGCGCTGCCGAACACTGAGAGCCTGAAAACCACCTTAGAGCGGGTTCAGCCCTATTGGGATGCCCATATCGCGCCCGACCTCGTCTCAGGCCAGACGATCCTGATCGCCGCGCATGGCAATTCCCTGCGCGCCATCGTTAAGCTTCTCTACGGCATTTCAGACGACGCCATCGTCCATGTCGAGATCCCGACCGGCAATCCTTTGGTCATCCAGCTAGATGGCCGCTTGAAGCCGAAATCAGCACGTTATCTCGATGAAAAGCGGGCTGAACCGGTACCGAGCATCTGAGCGAGGCTTGTCACTCAAGGTTTCAGCGCGCCACATATCGACATGTCTTTCACCCAAGATGATCGCGATTGGATGGCCCAAGCCATCGCCCTTGCGGCGACGCATTTGGGCAAGACGGGGGCAAATCCCAGCGTCGGCTGCATCGTTGTTCGCGACGGCGCAATCTTGGGCCAAGCGGTCACTGGGCTCGGTGGTCGTCCCCATGCTGAGGAACAAGCTCTGGCCCAGGCGGGGAGCTACGCAACAGGCGCAACAGTCTATGTGACTTTGGAACCCTGCGGTCAGCGGTCAGCTGGTACCTTGTCCTGCTCTGAACGACTTCTTGACGCCGCCGTCGCGCAGGTTCTGGTGGCCTGCCAAGACCCTTCGATCAACGCGGCAGGGCTCGGTGTCGCGCAGCTAAAGCGGGCGGGAATAGACGTCCAGTCTGGCTTGCTCGAAGCAGAGGCCATGGGACTATATGCGCACTACAGGCCGAAAGGCTCTGCGTGATCCTAACCCTATATTCATGACGCTGAGAAACAGCACGTTAAGCGCGTCGGGCTATTTTGGGCACTCAGGAGAGAGCCCAGCTCATATGTCCGCGCAAACCGCCGCCACCTCCGAATTGCAGCGCCTAGAACAGTCTGAGGTCGATGACATTTGCGCCAGGCATGAACGATTTTGCGCGTCCAAGCCCGGTGGCGCGCGCGCGGTATTCGCTTGGAAGGATCTGACGGGCATTGATCTGCGCGGTCGCAATCTCGCCGACGCAGACTTCTGCGGTGCTGTCCTGGCCGGGTGCGGGTTCCGAGGGGCTAATCTCGACCATGCCAACTTGTTTGGCTGTGACTTCGAGGGTGCTGACCTGCAAGGCGTCTCCTTTCGACGCGCCGATTTGCGCGGCGCCTGTCTTCGTAACGCCGATTTGACGGCAGCTGATCTCTTCGAGGCCGATCTTCGCGAGGGCGCAGTCCTGGTCGAGG
>JANPNB010000564.1:0-3949 GCA_031427275.1 Alphaproteobacteria bacterium
GGAGGCCAATCTCATTGCGGTGGTGGGCAAGATGATGATGGCGACGAGCCCTCCGCGCCCAAAACCAAGACGTTCGCGGGATCGCGAGAAAGGGAGGTGATGTAAAAGGGCTTTGAGTGGGTTCAGCACTCAAAGCCCAAAATGACGGACCCCTTGTGAAGGCCAGCATTCGCCCATCGTCGGTGCGAGCTTAACAGTGTGTGGCTGCGACTTCAACCGCTACGGTTGAGGACTGCGGCGATAGGTTAGTCGTGCTGGATGGCCGCTGCGTTGTCGTGGCTGCTGCATGGCAATTTGGCTTGGTTGAGAACGGCGTTAGCGGCCGCTCATTGTACCGCTTACGATCGGCTTCGGTATCATACCTGCCACGCACATTGGTTGCCTATTCAACTATCAAAAGCGCATTTGCATTGTTCTAACGATGCTAAGCCGCAAGGGCCCGTCCTCCTATCCGAAGCACTGTGTCCGGAGGACTATCTCAATGCAATACGAAGGAAAACTGTTCCGCTGCGTAGCGGCACCTGTTCACACAAACCGAGAGAAATCGCAGCCCGTTCGCGACTCGACTGCTGGTAACCATTTCGACCTCGGCGGCATCGCGTGGGGCTACTTTAGCAATCTGTTTTCCGCACTCATTCACCCGGCTGCCATAATGGCCGGGGTGGTTTGTACCGGACTTACCTACGTGATGATGACGCTGGCTCTGCGGCTTGATCCGCGCCGCCCCTTCCTGCCAGGAAGCTGGGCCACCCAGCTCTACGGATTTGACCCGATAACCGTCATGGCTGTCGCAGTGTTGGTGATGGGTGAGCCCTTGCCTAACGCGACCACCTCACCTGATTCACCCCGCACAAGGAGAGCTGCGCAATGACGAAACACCCCTCCAGCAAGCTGCACCAAGAGACACTGCATTCGATGATCAGTTGCTCGATGACAGAGCCAAACTGCGCGCGTGAAAGGACGGACTTCACCGCCAAGACGATTGCCTTCCCCAGCGACAGCAATTGCGGACTGACCCGCCAGATGGGCGATGTCCGCGCTAATCGAAGCAACTGGTTGTCGCAGGTTTTCATGCGCGGTCTTGGCGACATACGCCTCTGCACCCCGAGCGTGGCGCCCCACCCCGTGCAGAGCGCCTACCACCAACATCGGAGAGGATAACGAAAATGAATAAACTGAAACCGATCACGAACGTGGGCCGTATGGCCCAAGACCTAGCCGATCACCTGTCTGATCGTCCGCTAATGGCTCGTCTGATGGCGGGCCACGACGCCGCCTCGCTGAGCGATGAGGTGATTGGAGCCGTCACCCAAATGTTGAACGCGCTCGATAACTCGATGTCGAACCCGGAAATCGACGATGTGATGGGCCGGGGCGATGGCCCGATCCGGGCGCTATCCGAACTGATGGCCCGGTGTTATGGCGTAAAGCGCGCGATCATTACGCCGCATGGCTCTAGCCTGACCAATATCACCTTAGCCCAGGCGGTCCGGGCGATGTTCGGGGCCGACACCCATGTTCTGGTGGATCGGGGCTGTCATGGCAGTGTGACCGGCGGCCTGACCCTTGCCCACGTGCGCCACGTCACCTACCTAAACCAGCCCTATGACCCGGACGTTCAGTTGCGCAGGCCGCTTTCGCCCGATGTTCTGGATGCGGCTCTGGCCACCGCCGGAACCGTCCATGCGGTGTGGATCACCAACCCGTCCTATGACGGGTTCATGATCGAGGATATTGCGGCGTTGCGCCGGGTGTGTGACGATAATGGGGCGCTGCTGCTGGTCGACGCCGCTTGGGGAGCGTTGCAGGGGCTGTTGTCCGACGCGGGCTTCCCCAAATCCATGACGTCGGTGGCCCACGCCGGTGTCATCTCGCTGCACAAGTCGGGTATTGGCCTGTCCGGCATGTCTGTAGCGCTTTTCAACGAAGAAGCTCTGGCCGCTGAGTTCATGCGCTTTGCAGACATCGGCCTAATCAGTACGTCACCGCCGTTCCTGTTGTATTGCATGGTTGAACAGACTGTGAACCGCTGGCTGAACCCCGAGGGGCAGGTGCTCGCCAAGCGGCTGTTGCACGAGGCTCAGTCCTTCGCTGAGGCACTGGACGGGCTGCCGGGTGTGAAATTGGTGCGCCCCAAGGATCTGGGGACCGGCATCATCACCGACCCGACCCACATCCTGATCGACGTGCGCGGCACCGGCCTCCTAGGCTATGACATTCTGGACGCCTTTGCTGCGCATTACGGCAAGGACCTGGAAAAGGCGACACTGGGAACCCTCTTGTTCCTCTTCGGGTCGCAGCACGTTGAGACATGGACCGAGATCGTCCGCGACCTTGGCGAGATCATCGCACAAGGTGGTCGTGTCGGTCAGCCGGTCCCCGAACTTTGCCCGCCGCCTGAACAGATCGGCGCCACAGTCATGCCCCTGCACGAGGCCCAGATGGCCTGCCACCGTCAGGCTCTGCCTGACGAAGCGGTCGGTATGATCGCGGCACAGCCGGTATCGGCCTACCCGCCGGGTTCGGCTCTTCTTCAGCCCGGTGAGGTCATCCGTCAGGACGTGGTGGATTACCTGCGCGCCGTGCAGGCCGCCGGGTCACGGCTCAAAGGCATCTCCGGCGATATCGACAAGGTCGGCTTGACCGTCGTCGACAGCACCCCCTCCCACAACGACAGCAACTAAGCGAGAGAGTCCCATGAACCACATCACAGATCTTACCGATAACGACCGCCAATCCCGCCTGGCCAACCGCCAAGCGCTCGAGGCAATGGGTCTCGAACTATTCCCAGCCAAGGCCTACCGCCCGACCCACAAGGTGCGCGATCTGGCGGCGCTGTATCACCAACACGCGGAACTACCCGAAGAAGAGCGTCCGTTGTTGCGAGTCGCCGGTCGCCTGACCGCGCATCGGCATGTGGGCGGAATCTGGTTTGCCGACCTTTTGCAGGAACACGCCGCCATCCAGCTGCGCGTCAAGATTGACAGTGTGTCGTTCGAGTTTTGGGGGATGTTGCCCTATCTTGATGTTAATGACATCGTTGGAATCGAAGGCATCCTTACCCGGGCCTCGCGGGGCCAGACCACAATTAGCGTCAAGACGCTTCAGGTGCTGTGCAAAGCGGCCACCAGCGCTGGGCTGGGTAAGTTGGCCTCGGACGGCACCCGGCACGGCGCGCGAGCGGATCGCGCCGCGCTGTTGCGCCACGACCGTCATGTCGATCTTATGACCAATTCGGTTCTGACCGAAAATCTGCGGGCCCATGCCAGGGTCCTTTCCGTTTTCCGCCGGATCATGGAGCAGGAAGGTTTCCTTGAACTGCAAACTTCCATCCTTGGCCCCTACTATGGCGGTGCGGCGGCGACGCCTTTTACCACCCAGGCAAAGGGTTCCAAAGGGCAAGAACTGTTTCTTAGAGTGTCGCCAGAACCGGATCTCAAGCGCGCCTTGGCCGGCGGGCTGGAAAAGGTCTACGAAATCGGCCGCAATTTCCGTAACGAGGGAATCGACCACACTCACCAGCCTAGTTTTATGGCCTTTGAATGCTATGCCGCGTGGCAGGATTATGAAGACATGATGGAACTGACTGAACGGTTGGTTGTCACGGCGGTCAAAGAGGTCTGGGGCCAGTGCCGCGTGCGGCTGAACGACGAGGTGATCGATTTTGAACGGCCATGGCCACGTTTTCGGATGCTGGATCTTGTCGCGCGCGAGCTGAACCTTGCGTCCCTCGACGTTACACTGGAGAATTTGACCGAAGCTTGGCAGGTGCGCAACCCGGACACCAACCCGGAAGAGCGGCCGAACAGCTGGGGCGAGTTGCTGACCGCGATCTTCGAAGACCATGTGGAAGACACGCTGGTCGGCCCCTGCTTCGTGATCGATCACCCGGTTGAAACCAGCCCTCTGACCAAGGTCCACCGGGGCGACCCGCGTTTGACGGAACGGT
>JANPNB010000565.1:0-9852 GCA_031427275.1 Alphaproteobacteria bacterium
CTTGACAAGCCGTCTTAGTCATGTTCCTGTTTCGTTCATGG
Organism: Alphaproteobacteria bacterium; assembly: GCA_031427275.1. GTDB lineage: Bacteria > Pseudomonadota > Alphaproteobacteria > Caulobacterales > Caulobacteraceae > Phenylobacterium. Next base: position 42 of record JANPNB010000565.1, read on the forward strand.
ACGACTATCCAACCCTCAGCGATGAAGACATCGATGCCGAGCGCGCCGAGTGGCGGGCCAGGACTCTGCGTCAGCTAGTGGCCATCGGCATGGACATGGCCCGCATGCTGCAGGACCAAGCCAGAGACGCTCAGGGCTCTGACCCCGGCGTGATCGGGGCTGACCTTTCTCTGAGGTTCCATCGGATCAGTCGCTCTATTCGCATGAGCCTGGCTCTAGATGCCAAGCTGGTCTCTGGGTTCCAGGCGCAGATGAAGGAACGCAAGGCTGCGGTGCTGACTGAGCGCAAAGCCTTGGCCAAGGAAGCTGTGTCTCGCCAGGTTGACCGTGACACCCCAGACCGCGATCTTCACCGCGAGCGTTCTGACCGCATTGAGCGGGAAGACCTCGAAGACTTCTCTGACAAGCCGGTCTCTGAGATCATCGCCATCATCTGCGCCGACCTCGGCATCATCCCAGACTGGCAGGCTTGGAGCCTGGAACCCTGGGCACTGGAAGAGCGAAGAACTGGCGTTCCGGGATCACCCTACAACACACACCCAACCCCTATAGATCATACACCCAACATACACAGTGACGACGACCTGCGAGAAGCTCCGGCCTAGCCCCTTCCCCCACTTCGTGACTGGGGGATGCCGTTCGCCTTCTGCGCGTCCCAGTGAAGTCTCACCCCAACAAACGGGGAGATCGTCGCATGGCTGGGTTCTCCGGATTTTTGCAGCCATCGCTAAACTCGCCAAGCCGCAATTCCACCCGACTCAAGCTTAGCGCCGCCCAAAAGGAACGGCGTCCCAGCCGGAGCTGGAGTATCGCGGGCTTCGAGCCCGAAGTTGATCACAAACCTTATGCCGTCGCGGTCACGGGTTCGGACACCCTCGACGTGCGGGCGAACCTCCAGGCTGGCCTCCGCCGCAACGCGAGCGATGACGGCATCAAACAAGGCGGCCTCCGGCCAAGTGGCCAGATAGTGCCAACCCGCCTTGGCAACCCAGGCCGGTTTGCCATCTTCGAAGGTCGCCAAAGGGGTAAGGCCTGTCTCGATAATCTCTCGCCAAGCCTTCCCAACGAAGGCCTCTCCAGAAACCCGAACGACAGGGCCCGCGCCGGGACGCAGGCTCTCGACCCTTGAGATCTTGACCGGCAACACGGCTTGCAGTGGCCCAGGCCCGAGGGTCGGGGGAATGTGCATGTCGCGCGTCCGAGACCCTGATCGCGGACCCATCAGCACCACTGCCCCGCTGGATTTGAGGCCCGCCACCGTCTCATCGCTGAGCGTCGGCAAGGTCGGCGCAACGACCAAGGCGTATCCGGTAAAGTCTCCGTCCGGTGCCACCATATCGACGTCCAACCCGGCGCGGCGCAATGCGCAATAGGCTTCAAAGGTCAGATTGAGTGCCCGAAACCCCCGACCATGTGGCTGGATTTTGGTGATCCAGTCGGCTTCGTAGGAGAAGACCAACGCCACCTTCGCACGCTTACAAGGCCCGAGTTCCGGCATGGCCTTAAGCTCGCCCGCCACCTGCCGCGCTTCTAGCCCGCCTTGATCAAGAACGCGGTCGGGCCGGTTCAGACCAGCATGCATCTGTTCCTGAGCAAAGGGTGCCTGCCGCCAGCGGAAATAGGAGACCAATTCCGCGCCATGGGCGAAAGCCTCCCAGGTCCAGGCCCGTACCATCCCGGCAATCGGCGCGGGATTATAAGTCGCCCAGTTCACCGGGCCTGGTTGTTGCTCCATCACCCACCACCGCCCTCGGCCACAGGCGCGGTAGAGATCATGGTGAAAACCGGAGATATCGGGGTGGCCCTGGCGCATATAGGCCAGCTTGTCTTGATCGGACCCCCCGAACATCTCAAGGAACCCCAGCGGATAGGAATCCCAGGTGGCGACATCTAGATCCTTGCTGACATCGAAATGATCGAACTCGGTATAGAAACCCATGAAATTGTGCACGATATCCCGCCCCGGCGAGAGCCTGCGCAGGATGTCCACCTGAACTCGGTTGAAGCTCACGACCTCGTCGGAGGCAAAGCGATTATAGTCCAGGCGATGGCTGGGATTGGCCTCGGTGACGGTAAGGTTCGGCGGGTTGACCTCATCAAAACTGCGATACTCCTGGGACCAAAACACATTGCCCCAAGCGCGGTTGAGCGCGTCAATCGATTGATAGCGGGCCGACAGCCATATGCGGAACCGGCCCGCTGCATTGGCGGAATAGCTGATTGTCGTATCGTGACAGCCGAACTCGTTGTCGGTCTGCCAAGCGACAATCGCCGGATGTTGTCCATACCGCTGCGCCTGCGCCGCCACGATGCGCGCGCACTCGGCCCGGTAGGGCTGGCTCGAAAAGCAATAGTGCCGTCGCGATCCGAACCCGCGCACCCGCCCCTGCTCATCGACGGCTAGCATTTCAGGATTGGCGTCGACCAGCCACTTGGGTGGCGTCGCGGTGGGTGTGCCCATGACGATCTTTAGACCGGCCGCGCCCAGCGTTTCGACCGCTTGATCAAGCCAAGCCCAGTCGTAGTGGCCGGGCTCGGGCTCCATTCGACTCCACGCAAACTCGCCGATCCGAACATGGCTGATACCCAGCTCGACCATTTGCTGGGCGTCCTGCGCCCAGATCTCCGGCGACCAGTGTTCAGGGTAGTAACAGACGCCGAGCTTCATCGAAGGAGTTCCAAGTGGAAGATCGCCAGCTCCCCAGCGCGGAGAACTGGCAGGGGGAGACCCATGACACTGAGCAACTGGCCACTGGCGACAACCGGCTCACCCAGGAGGAGCGGCGGGGCCGACTTCATGGAGGGTCGGGGACGATTAGGCGCATTCAGTAGGGTGACACGGTATGACGCCTGCGCCTCCAGGCCCATCAACCGCAAGGCCATCGGTGCTGCGAGGGCGGAGGTTTCAACCTGCGCATGGCTGACCAGCGCTCCCACTTCACCGACGATCATCATGGCTGCCGCCGCAGGGTCCTGAGCGTCCAGCCGCAGCGTGCGGCCCGAATGAATGAGATCGCGAAACGCCTTGTGCCGCTTGATGGCGTCATCCAACCGGGTCAGATCTGTGTCGGAGAAACCGCGGACGTCAGCCTCAATGCCCATATGCCCGAAGAGCGCTGTGTCGGCGCGGTAGGCCAAACTGCTGCGCCGCGCGGTGGTGTGGCTAGCCTCTGGCCCCACATGGGCCCCCATCACTTCGGGCGGGAAGAAGATCGAGAAGCCGCGCTGGATCGACTGCCGCTCGATGGGGTCATTGCAGTCGGAGGTCCAGATGCGGTCGGTCCGCTTCAAGATTTCGTAGTCGGCACGCCCACCGCCGGACGAGCAACTCTCTATCTCCACTCCTGGGTGGGCGGCGCGAACGCGGTCGATGAGGGCATAAACGGCCAAGGTCTGACGGTGTGTGGCGGCGCGGCCGTAGCTGGCGGCATGGGTCAGGTCGCGGTTCATGTCCCATTTCAAATAGCCGATGGGATGAGCGCTCAGCAGGGCGTCGAGCTGGGCAAAGATGTTGTCCGCCACCTCGGCGCGGGTCAGGTCAAGCACATATTGACCGCGACCCAGAGGCTGGGTTCGATCGCCCGCATGCAAGGTCCAGTCGGGATGGGCCCGCAACAGATCAGAGTCCGCATTGGCCATCTCCGGCTCGACCCACAGACCAAACTCCATGCCCAGGCCGCGTACATGAGCGATCAATGGTGTCAGGCCATCAGGGTATTTGGCTGGGTCAACGGTCCAGTCGCCCAGGCTGGTGGTGTCGTTGTTGCGGCCAGCAAACCAGCCATCATCAAGGATGAACCTTTCAGCCCCGACCTTGGCCGCCAGGGTCGCAAGGTCCTTCAGCTCCGCCAAATCGTGGCGGAAATAGACCGCCTCCCAGGTGTTGAAATGAACCGGGCGGGTCTTGCCGACCAGGCGGCCACCCAGGATGGTATCCCGCACGAACGGATGAAATCGGTCGGACAAGCCGTTGAGCCCGGTCTGGGACCGCGCCGCATAGAGGCACGGCGTTTGGTACGCCTCGCCAGGAGCAAGGATCATCTCGCCGGGATGAAACAGCTCACCGGCCTGGATTTGGATACGGCCATCGCGCAGCCGCTCCGCAAATATGCGGTGATCGCCACTCCATGCGAGGTGCAGGCCAATGACTTCGCCGACGTTCTGACGAAATCCCGGTTCGCCGACAGCCAGGAACGGCGGCGCATGATGAGATGTCCTCCCGGTGCGGTTGTCCTTAAGGATGAGACCGGTCTTCAGGGTTTCACGCACAGTTTGGAACTCACGCCCCCAACGGCCATCGAAGAGCATGAGCTCGTCGTGACCACTGGGCAGGGCTGCGGCGGCCATCCAATCCAGGTTCAGGGCGGTCCGCCCCTGATTGGTCAACCTACTGCGGAAACAGGCGACCCCTGTTGTGGAGTCCAGCGTTATGCTGAGAACGACCTCAATCTCTGCGATCTTGTCGGCTAGGATCAGCTCATGTCCCCCGGCAATTGGGCGCGCAGTGACGAGAGTGAGTTGGGTAACAAACCCACCCTCAGCGCGATGGCTCTGCAAGGCCGGGTAGCCGGTAAAGCCACGACCCGCCTCAGGGAAAAGGTCGAACAGCTCACCACCGTCCAGCATGCCGTTGGGCACGGCGCGACCCGTCAAAGCCTCAACCGCGTCGGCGTCCATATGAGCAGGGAGTGACGGGCCCCAGTAGGCCAGAACCGGTGGGCCGTCACAGATGGCCAGGAGAAGGGTGTCACCGCCGCCGTCGAGCCTCAACATTTCCAAACCCACATCCAAAAAACGCTGCCACGCCAGATTGACGACGCCCCCCGGAAACCGCCAAGTCGCAAACTTCGGAGGTGGGTTTGTGACAGACGTTCGCTGTGCGGCAAAGAGCCAGGATATTTTGGGCGAGGGACCGGTTTGGGTCGCCGCCGAGGGCAAGCTCTATTGGTTCGACATCAAGGGGTTCCGGCTCAACTGGCTGTCCCACGCCGATGGGGCCTGGGATGGCTTCGATTTACCGGTGCGCGGCAGCGTAGCGGTGCCGAGAACTGGGGGTGGACTCTTGCTGGTCACTGAGGCCGGCCTTGGACATTTCGACACCGAAACAAGTGCGTTTGAGCTGACCCAGCCCATCAGCTTTGCACCCGGCTTCCGGACCAATGACGGCAAGATCGATGTGGCGGGTCGGCTGTGGTGGAGCACCATGGACGACGACGGCGGCAAGCGCCCCGGCGACCTCTACCGCACCGATCCAGACGGCCAGACTCACAGGGTGTGGGTAGGCCTCAACATCGCTAACACCACCTCCTGCAGCCCCGACGGTAAGACCTATTATCTCGCCGACTCTGCCAAGCGGACCATCTATGCCCATGATGTTGCGAGCGACGGATCACTCGGGCCACGGCGCGTTTTCGCCGACACCCATGGCGGCAGGGGCGCACCAGATGGGTCGGCTGTCGATGCCGATGGCTATGTCTGGAATGCCCAATGGGGTGCATCTCAGATCGTGCGCTTTGCACCGGATGGGACAGTTGATCGGGTGGTCGCCGTGCCCGTCAAACAACCCTCCAGCTGCGCCTTCGGCGGGCCTGATTTGGCAACGCTCTATGTGACCTCAGCCCGGGAAAACTTGAGTGAAGCCTCTCTGGCGGGTCAGCCCTGGGCCGGAAACTTGCTGGCCTTCGAACCGGGCGTGACCGGCCTTCCCCTCCCCGCCTTCGCCGGCAAAGTGGGATCCGAAGCATGAGCCCATTTGCGACCTATCCCAGTCTGAAGGGCAAGGTGGTGTTCATCACCGGCGGGGCCATGGGCATTGGCGCGGCCCTGGTCGAGAGCTTCCATGGGCAAGGGGCTAAGGTGGCTTTTATCGACCGCGCAGAGATTGTCGGTCAGGCCTTGGCTGGGCGACTGCCTGGCTGTTGGTTCAGCGCCTGTGATGTCACCGATGCGCAGGCGTTGCAGGCCGCCATCACCAAGGCTGCGGCTGACTTGGGTACCATCGGTGTCCTGATTAACAACGTCGCCAACGATACGCGCCATGCCGCCGCTGAGACCAGCCCGCAGGCTTGGCGGGCCCATCTTGCGGTCAATCTCGACCCGACCTTTGTCGCCGCAACCAGCGTGCAGCCAGGTATGGTCACTATTGGCGGAGGGGTGATCATCAATTTCAGCTCCATCACCGCCCTACTCGGTGCCAGCGGCTTGCCGGCCTATGTGGCGGCCAAGGGCGCGATCTTGTCCCTGACCAAGGCGCTCGCGCACGAGTGGGGCGCGGGCAATATTCGGGTCAACGCCATCGTGCCTGGGTGGATCGTCACAGAGCGTCAGCTACAATTGTGGTTAACCCCGGAGGCCGAGGCCGAGCACATGAAGCTGGTGGCCCTGAAGCGTCGGCTGATGCCGGAGGACGTCGCGCGGCTGGCGCTGTTCCTGGCCTCCGAAGACGCCAGCGGCATTACCGGCCAGAACTTCGTCATCGACGGCGGGCGCACCTGATGGCTCCCGCGTTGCTGGCCTGCGACTGGGGGTCGACGAACCTGCGGGCTTGGGTGCTAGACGCGCAAGGACTGGTCTTAGCGCGGCAAGACTTCGGATTTGGTGCGGGTCGCATGGTGCCTGGAGAGGCGGAAGGGCGGTTTGTGGATGAGGTCCGCCCGGCCCTCAACGCCCAGGCCCTTCCCGCCCTGCTTTGCGGTGCCATAGGCTCGAATATCGGCTGGCAGGTCGCGCCTTATTTGGACTGCCCCGCGCAATTGGCAGAGGTGGCAAAGGCCTTGATCCAGCCCATGCCCGGCGTCTGGATCACGCCTGGCCTAAGGTGCGAAGTCTTTGGCAATGCCTGCGACGTGCTGCGTGGCGAAGAAACCCAGGTGATGGGCTGGATCGCGACTAATCCCGCCAACGCCACGGGTCGCCACCTAATCTGCCAGCCCGGAACCCACGCCAAATGGCTGGTGGTCGAGGATGGCCGGGTGACGCGTTTCCTCAGCGCGTTCACCGGCGAGCTGTTTGCCGTCCTCTCAGCCCATTCGATCCTGCGTAATGACGGGCCGGGTGAAGACCTTGCCGTGTTCGACGAGGGCTGCGCGGCAGCGGCAGAGGGCGACGGTCTGCTGAACCGTATCTACACAGCCCGCTCCCGCGTCGCTGGCGGCGGGGCGGACGGCGCGACCACCGGGGCTTATCTTTCCGGGCTGCTGATCGGGGCCGAGGTGGCCGCCACGCCGCGCCTGCTGGGTTTGGAAGGCGAGATCATCACCCTGCTCGGCGATGCGCCGCTTTGTGACCGATATGCGCGCGCGATGGCCCATCGCGGGATAACTACGCGCTTTGCTGAGGGCGAGCCCGCCGTCCGCGCGGGCCTCCTCGCCATTGCCCGCCTGAGAGGCCTGATATGACCTTGGACGAAGCTCTGGGAGCCTGCCCGCTCATCGCCATACTGCGCGGCGTGCGACCCGACGAAGTTTTGGATCACGCCCAGGCCCTCTATTCCGCCGGCATCCGCGCCATCGAGGTGCCGCTCAATTCACCTGATCCGTTGGACAGCGTTGCGCGCCTAGCCAACACGTTTGGCGACACCTGCGTGATTGGGGCTGGAACGGTGCTTAGCGTTGCCCAGGTCGAGGCCGTCTTTGCGGCGGGCGGCAAGCTGATCGTCTCGCCCAATGCCGATGCCGCAGTCATCGGCAGGACTATGGCGCTGGGCATGTATTCGGCCCCCGGCGTCGGCACCGCCACCGAGGCCTTCGCCGCCATTGCCGCGGGTGCTAGACACCTGAAACTGTTCCCCGCCGCCACCTATGGGCCGGGCCATCTGAAGCAACTGCGCGCCGTCTTGCCACCAGAGATCGCGGTCCTAGCGGTGGGCGGGGTCGGGCCAGACGCCATGGCCGACTGGTTCGCCGCTGGCGCGCTAGGGTTTGGTCTAGGGTCGGAGCTATATAAGGCTGGCCAGAGTGTCACCGAGACAGTGGATAAAGCGGGATGGGTGATGGCCGCGCTTAAAGACACAGCCTGAAGAGACTCTTGTCAAAGCCCGGAAAATCCGTATTTTACGGACTGAGGAGTCCGCCATGCTCGAAGTCCCTGCCACCGAAGCCGCCAAGCGCTTTTCACAAATCCGCCAAGCTGCCCAACGCGAACCTGTGGCCGTGACCCACCACGGGCGGATCACCGAAGTGCTGATATCCAAACTTGACTATGACGAATACATGCGACTCAAAGGCAGTGCGGCGCGGGTGATAGCACCAGCTCGAGAAGCATTCCGCGCGCAGGCTGAGCGCTTGAGGGCGCAGACCCAAGGACGGATTGTCAGCAACACCACCGACCTGATCCGCGAAGATCGCGACTCGCATTAAGTGTTGTCGTCGATGCCTCTGTCGCCCTGAAGTGGGTGTTGGATGAGCCTGGAAAAGACCCAGCCTACGCGCTGCTTGATTTGGACTTGATTGCCCCATCTCTCTGGTTACTGGAGGCAGCCAACGCATTGTGGAGGATCACCAAGCGCGGTGAGATCACCAGCCGGGAGGCTTTGGAGCGACTAGAGCATGTTCCGATAAGTGGGAACCGGTTATCGGATCGAGACATGCTCTAACACTTTGAATTAGAGCCCAGTTTCTCCCTTCAGACGATTCCGTCTGAAGGGAACGGGCTCTAGAGACCCTATTCCAAGCGCCTGTCACCGCGACGCGGCTGGAGCAAGACCTCCAGGATGCGACAATCATCGCCAACCAAATCGGGCATCCCGTCTATGATTGCCTCTACCTTGCAATGGCGATCCGGGAGGACACTTATGTCATCACAGCTGACGCAAAATTCGTTGCAGCGGTGTCCACTTGGCCAGACCTTAGAAACCGAGTCCGGATTTTGGTCGGGTAGTCTGAGTGCGAAATCTAACCCGACCTCAACAACGCAACTCCCTCCACCCGCGCCGCCGTTATCAGCGCGCGATCATTCGTCGCCAGCGGTAAGTTCAACCGTTTTGCGAGTTCGAGATAGGTCGCGTCATAGGCCGTGAGTTGATGCTGTTCAGCCAACCGTGCCGTCGCGGTCCAGAGCTGGCCAGCTGTTTGATCGTCCAGCACAATCGGCAGGTCTGCGAGAAGCGATGACATTTGAGCGCGCGCTTCGGCATCAATGCGGCCTCGACGCTGGGCGGTGAGTAACCCGTTCAGTGCCTCGATGGGCCAGAGCTGCGGTGCTACTGCGCCGCGCTCTACCACCCGGTCCAGCAAGGCCATGATGGCCGGGTTTTGTTCATCCTCAAAACACCAAGCGAGCGCGACAGTGTTATCCAGGACAAGGCTCACCTCCGCCCCTCGGAGATCAAATCCTTCAGCGAGATGCCACCCAGCATCTTACCCTTACTCAGGGCGCGGAGCCCTTCTGCAGCAAGTTGAGCCCTTGCGCGATTTCGACCACTATCGACTGACGATAGCCGCGCGACGGGCTTGCCGCGCCGGGTAATGATGACCTCACCACCGTCTTCCACTTCGTCGAGTAGTGCCGAAAGGCCATTCTTGGCTTCAAATACGCCTACCATGTGCATGGCGCGCCTCCATAATTAGCTAGCTATCTAGCTAGACTAATACATTTTCTGTGAAAATGCCATCACCCGCCGCGTTGAGCCGGGTCGTAGAAGAACGTCTCGGTCACCACTTTGTCGCCGTCCCAGGTCTGCCAGGCCACTTCTTCCATGATCATCACTTTCCCACCCGCCTTGGGCGTGAAGGTGAAGCGCCATCGGATCGCCACGCGGTCTCCGTCGAGGAAAGGCGGGGCAACGAGTTCGGTCTCCACCTTGTCCATGCGG
>JANPNB010000566.1:0-1944 GCA_031427275.1 Alphaproteobacteria bacterium
GGGGAACGACCAGCTGAGAGGCTGGGGCGGCAACGACGCGTTGCACGGCGGCCTTGGCAATGACGCGCTGTATGGCGGTGCCGGCAACGACACACTGACCGGCGGCGCGGGCAACGATACGATGCAAGGCGGCGCGGGTGCCGACTGTTTCGTGTTCAATCTCAGGCCAAGCGCCACCAACGTTGATCGGATCATCGACTTCAATGCGGTGGATGACATGATTTGCCTCGATGGTGCCGTGTTTGCCGGTTTGGCGCGGAGCGGACTAGCGGGGGCCGCCTTTGCTTCCAACCTGACGGGCAATGCCACGGATGCGCTTGACAGGATCATTTACGAATCCGACAGTGGACGGCTGTATTTCGACGCAGATGGAACAGGGTCCGGCGCGCGTGTGCTTTTCGCCACGCTGAACCCACACCTCGCCCTAACAGCCGCCGATTTTTCTATATTCTGATTTGCCCTTGGAGGTGGCGACCCAAAAACTTGACCCGGTGGTTTCAACCGGTGAGCGCAACATCTTTGGTTTGAGATGTTCTGCAAGGACCCACGATGGCACCAACCGGTCGCCCAGGCTTATCGAATGATCAGAAGTCCGAACTCTGGCGACGTTGGAAGGCAGGCGAGACGCTGAGTGATATTGGGCGGGCTTTGGGCAAGCACGCGGCGTCAGTGTTTGGCGTTGTCGTGGCGAAGGGTGGTTTTGCGCCAGTTGCCCGGTCACGCAAATCCGGGTCGCTGAGCCTTATGGAGCGAGAGGAGATTTCGCGCGGGCTCGTTGAAGGTCGCTATTTCAGGCAGCTTGGCGGTGATCTGGGGCGTGCTGTGTCTATGATCAGTCGGGAAGTTGCGCGCAACGGTGGGCGTCGGGCCTATCGCGCCACCCGGGCTGACGAACGGGCGTCAGATTGCGCCCGTCGTCCCAAGCCCTGCCAGTTGGCATTCAACCCGGCCCTGTGCAAACTGGTTGCCGCAAAGCTGTCCATGCAATGGTCGCCACAGCAGATCGCTGGGTGGCTGAAGGCTCGGTATCCGGGAGACCTTTCCATGAACGTATCACACGAGACGATCTACAAAAGCCTGTTCATTCAGGCGCGTGGCGTTTTCTAGAGGGAGCTGCTGGCCCAGCTGCGCAGCCGCAGGGTCATGCGCCGGGGCCGAACGGCAACAACTGCGGGGCAGACGCGGGGGCAGATCATAGATGCCTTCTCGATTCGTGACGGCCCGGCAGAGATCGAGGACCGCGCCATTCCCGGCCATTGGGAAGGCGATCTGCTGAGTGGTGCCAGAAACAGCCATGTCGCCACGCGGGTCGAACGCAGCTCGCGGTTTGTCATGCTGGTCAAGGTCAGTGGCAAGGACAGCGACAGCGTTGTCAGCGCCCTGATTGCCCGGGTGCAGCACCTGCCGCAAGGTGTCATGGCATCGCTGACCTGGGATCGCGGACCAAAACTGGCCTATCATCGCAAGTTCACCGTCGCGACGGATGTCAGCGTCTACTTCTGTGATCCCAAGAGCCCTTGGCAGCGCGGCAGCAACGAAAATACCAATGGATTGCTGCGACAATACTTCCCGAACGGCACGTACCTATCCGTTTACACTCAGCATGACCTCGACCGGGTCGCCCTCGGGCTCAACACAAGGCCACGAAAAACGCTTGGCTTCCAGACGCCGGTTGATACCTTCCAACGAGCCGTTGCGCTGACCGGTTGAACCCACCACGTCCTTCTTCCGGGAGGGAAGAATTGAGGTCGGGGATAGGAAGTACAAGGTAGCTGTAGCGAGTGCTGTACGCGTGGGTATGGTATCGTCCGCTGTATTGGCCACGAAGGCGATTGGGATTCTTAAGCCGCGTGTTGTCGTGATGACTGGAATTTGCGCGGCGCATAGATCAAGGGCTAAGCTCGGAGACGTGCTTGTTGCTGATCCAGCGTGGGACTTTCAAAG
>JANPNB010000567.1:0-2234 GCA_031427275.1 Alphaproteobacteria bacterium
CAGCCGCGACGGCCACTCCGCCGAAGCCGTAATAGCCGTCAGCTCCTGAATCGCGCTATGCTCTCCCGGTGAATCGGGAGGGATCATGCGCATCAAAGTCCTAGTCGCCACCGCGCTCGCCGCCTCGCTGGCCGCCTGCTCCACCCCAGTCGCGACCGGCTCGGGTGCTGCCTCGACAGCGATCGCCATTCCCGCGCCGACACCGCCCCCGGCATTGGCCGGCGTCTATGGCGGCAGCTACACCTGCGCGGATGGCGAGCACGGTTTCTACCTGAACCTCACCAAGGCGACGGCGAAGACCGGCGGCGGCTATGACGTCGCCGGCGTGCTCGGCCTCTTTCCGACGGTCACCGGTCAGGGCGGTCCCGCCGGCATGGCCGCAGGCAGCTTCAAGGTCACCGGCACGATCAGCGCCGACGGCGCCGTCGCCCTTACCGCGGGAGACTGGCTGATCCAGCCGCCCGACTACGGCAGGGCCAATCTCGAAGGCACGCTCCAGAAAACCGACTCCGCCGGTTACATCCTGCGCGGCAGGCCCGTCGTCCGCGGCAGCCCCGACGCCTGCAACGACCTCCTCGCGACGCAATTCCTGCCCTAGCCGCCGGTGCATTCACGGCATCAGCCGGGGTGACATACACCTCCCCATCCGCTACTCGCGTCAGCGGGGAACGGCTGGAAGAGACCTATGCACCATTTCGCCTATCGTAATGGCGTCCTGCACTGCGAGGACGTGTCGCTCGAAGCCGTTGCGCGTGAGCTTGGCACGCCCGCCTACGTCTATTCCGACGCCACGCTGCGCCGCCATTATCGGGTGCTGGCCGAGGCCTTCACCGGCCGCGACGTGCTGATCGCCTACGCCGTCAAAGCCAACTCGAACATCGGCGTTCTCGCCACGCTCGGCGCGATGGGCGCGGGCGCCGACACCGTCTCCGGCGGCGAGATGCTGCGCGCCATCGAGGCCGGTATCCCGGCCAACCGCATCGTGTTCTCGGGCGTCGCCAAGACCGAGGACGAGATGCGCCTCGGCCTCAATCTCGGCATCTACCAGTTCAACGTCGAATCCATGCCCGAGCTTCACCGCCTCTCCCGCGTCGCGCAGGAGATGGGCAAGCGCGCGCCGATCGCCTTTCGCGTCAATCCGCACGTCGAGGCGGGCGGCCACGCCCACATCTCCACCGGCACGCCCGAGACCAAGTTCGGCATCGCCTGGCACGAAGCCGACGCCTTCTATGACGAGGCCAGCCGCCTGCCCAACGTCGATCCCGTCGGCGTCGCCGTTCACATCGGCAGCCAGATCATGCGCGTCGAACCGCTGCGGGCAGCATGGGAGAAGGTCGTCTACCTCGCCCGCCGCCTGCGCGACCGGGGCTTCTCCATCAGCCGCGTCGATTTCGGAGGCGGTCTCGGCGTGCCTTACAAGGACGGCGAGGATCCGGACAGCCCCATGCTCTACGCTCGCCAGGCGCGCGAAGTGCTCGGGAACCTCGATGTCCGCCTGATGCTGGAACCCGGACGGTTAATCGCCGGCAATGCCGGAGTTTTGATCTCGCGGGTCGAGTACGTCAAAGAGCGCGACGGCCGCACGTTCGTGATCCTCGACGCCGGCATGAACGACCTCATGCGCCCGGCCCTCTACAACGCCCACCACGAGGTCCTCCCCGTGCGCACCCCCGCTCTGGGCGCAGAACGCCGCGCTGTGGACCTTGTGGGGCCTATCTGCGAGAGCACCGATCGTTTCGCCAAGGACCGCCCCATGCCCCCGCTGAAGGAGGGCGATCTGGTCGCCTTCATGACCGCAGGCGCATACGGCGCCACATTGTCGTCCCAGTATAATTCGAGACCACTTGTTGCCGAAGCTCTGGTTAGAGGCGATGCTTGTGTTGTCGTCCGCCGCAGGCCGACCTTCGAAGAAATGATCGCCCTGGAACGGGCCCCGGATTGGATAGTGAGTGGCTGACGGATTTGGCCTCAAGGAGAAGCTGGACGGCCGGATTTCCGCGGCCCGGCGCAGCCTCTTCTGGCCATCGCTGGTCCGGTCGGCCCTCCCGGCGACCCTCTGGTTCGTCGCCTTCGCTGCCTTCTGGCTGACCGGCCTCTACACACCCCTCCCGCCCGAGATACAGGCCGCCATCGGCGTGGTCTTCTGGGTCGGCCTCCTCACCACCGCCCTCATCGGCCTCAAGGTCTGGAAAGACCCCACCGACGATGAAGCGCGCGACCTGATCGATGGCACG
>JANPNB010000568.1:0-2546 GCA_031427275.1 Alphaproteobacteria bacterium
CGGGCAACATCTTCTCCAAGGGCAATATCGGCGTGCTCTCGCGCTCCGGCACGCTAACCTATGAAGCGGTGTTCCAGACCACCAATGAAGGCCTCGGCCAGACCACGGCCGTCGGCATCGGCGGCGACCCGGTGAAGGGCACGGACTTCATCGACATCCTCGAAATGTTCCTCGCCGACGACGAGACGAAAGCGATCATCATGATCGGCGAGATCGGCGGCGCGGGCGAGGAAGACGCTGCGCAGTTCCTGAAAGACGAGGCCAAACGCGGCCGCAAGAAGCCCATGGTCGGCTTCATCGCCGGCCGCACGGCGCCTGAAGGGCGCACGATGGGCCACGCCGGCGCCATCGTTTCGGGCGGCAAGGGCGATGCAGGATCGAAGATCGCGGCCATGGAATCGGCCGGCATCGTCGTCTCCCCGAGCCCGGCCCGCCTCGGCACGACGATGACGGAAGTGCTCAAACGCTAAGGATGCGATGAGCAAAATCAGCGGCTCATGTCATTGTGGCGCCGTCCGCTTCGAGGTGGATGCGCCCGAATGGGTGATGGACTGCAATTGCTCGCACTGCCGGCTCTATGGCGGCCTCTGGGCGTATTACCCGCAGCGCGAGGTCCACTTCGCCAACCCGCCCGACACGCATGTCTACATGTGGGGCGATCGCGAGCTGGAATTTCATCACTGCCGCACCTGCGGCTGCGCAACCCACACGACGCAAGTGGGCACGGATGATGCTGAGCGCATCGCGGTCAATGCCCGGCTGATGAGCGGTCTCGATCCAGCGCGCGTACGGCTTGTGCAGAAGAACAACGGCAATGACGGTGTGTTCTGGACCAAATCAGACAGCCCGGTCCTGCCCAGCCATGACGCTCCTTCGGGGGATGTGGCTCCCGAAACCCCGAAGCCGTAGATTTTGCAGGCAAAAGCGCTGAAACGCTCGCGTTTCCGCCTGTCGTCTCCCATATGCAACGGACCGGTAACCGGTCACGGTCTTATGTGCGGAAAGTCTCACCCTCAAAGGTTGAGTCTGGCCGCAAAAAGCAGCATCTGAGTGCCACCCAACCACGCCCAGGGCAGGGGCCCTGATTACGGCGTATCAGGACGAAAAGCATGACCACTGAGGCGAAGACGGGCCAAGCCCGCGGCATGGACAACACCGCCATGCTGGACACAGCGTTCCTTTACGGCGCCAACGCCGCCTATATCGAGCAACTCTACGCCGACTACGCCGCAGACCCATCCTCCGTCGATGCTAGCTGGCAGCGCTTCTTCGCAGGCGTCGCCCTCGGTGACGCCAAGGGCGATGCCGGCCACGCCGCCAAAGGACCGGAGTGGAAAGAACCGCTCAAGCACCAGAACGGCGAACTCGTCTCCGCCCTTGATGGCAACTGGGGCACGGACACCGCGAAGGAACGCCGCAAGGCCCCGCAGGTCGGCCCCACCATCGCCCCCGCCGATCTCCACCAGCAGGTGCAGGATTCAATCCGCGCGATCATGATGATCCGCGCCTATCGCATGCGCGGCCACCTCGCCGCCCACCTCGATCCGCTCAACCTCGTGAAGGTCGAAGACCAGCCCGAACTCGATCCGAAAACCTACGGCTTTGGTCCGAAGGACATGGACCGCCGCATCTACATCGACAACGTGCTTGGCCTCGAATACGCGACGCCGCGCCAGATGGTCGACATCCTGCGCCGTACCTATTGCGGCACCTTCGCTGTCGAGTTCATGCACATTTCGGATCCCGACGAGAAGTCGTGGATCCAACAGCGCATCGAAGGCAGGGACAAGGAAATCTCGTTCACGCCCCAGGGCAAGCGCGCCATTCTCAAGAAGCTGGTCGAGGCCGAGGCCTTCGAGCGCTTCCTGCACAAGCGCTATCCGGGCACCAAGCGGTTCGGTCTCGATGGTGGTGAGGCGTGTGTCCCCGCGCTCGAGCAGATCATCAAGCGCGGCGGCGCGCTTGGCATGGACGAAGTCATCGTCGGCATGCCGCACCGTGGCCGTCTCAACGTCCTCGCGGCGGTGATGGGTAAGCCCTACCACAAGATATTCTTCGAGTTTCAGGGCGGCAACACGCAGGGCGGCGACGATTACGGCTCGGGCGACGTGAAATACCACCTCGGCGCCTCGTCAGACCGCGAGTTCGACGGTCACAGCGTCCACCTGTCCCTGACCGCCAACCCGTCCCACCTCGAAATCGTGAACCCGGTCGTGCTCGGCAAAGCCCGCGCGAAACAGTTCTTCGACGAGGTCGAAGCCGGCGGTGTCCGCGCCACCGATCCCAAGGAGCGCAATGCGCGCCGCACCAAAGTCATGCCGCTGCTGCTCCACGGGGACGCGGCCTTCGCAGGCCAGGGCGTCGTCGCCGAATGCTTCGCGCTGTCGGGCCTTGCCGGCTATCGCACCGGCGGAGCGATGCACTTCATCGTCAACAACCAGATCGGCTTCACCACCGCGCCATCCTTCTCGCGCTCCTCGCCCTATCCGTCGGACATGGCGAAGATGGTCGAAGCCCCCGTGTTCCACGTCAATGGCGATGACCCG
>JANPNB010000569.1:0-2657 GCA_031427275.1 Alphaproteobacteria bacterium
GTGCTGCAGGACGTGCGCGGTAAGGGCCACTCTCAGGGGTTCTATGCGGCTTACGTCAACGACATCGAGGACGGCTATGACAGCGTCGAGTGGGCCGCCGCCCAGCCCTGGTCCAATGGCAAGGTCGGCATCACTGGGGCCTCTGCGCTCGGGGTTACCTCCAATGCTGCGGCCATGGCCGCACCGCCGCACCTGAAAGCCGCCTATGTGGTGGTCGCCCCCTATGACCGGCTGCAGTCCAGCTTCATGGGCGGCGTGATCAAGGAGAAGGACACCATCGGTTGGCTGACGGGCCAGGGTGTTTCCGAAGCCGAGATCCAGGCTCTGCGCGAGCGGGCCTCTGACGACGTGATCTGGAACCGATTTTCCATGAGCGCCAACCGCAAATACATCAAGGTGCCGATCTATAATGTCGGCGGCTGGTACGACATCTTCAATCAGGGCAACACGTCCAACTTCAGCTATCTGCAGAACCAGGGTGCCAAGGGCGCGCGGGGCAATCAGAAGCTGATGATGGGCCCATTCGGGCACGGGCCGCTTTCCGGAGATCTCTCTTATCCCGGCGAAGACACCCTGCCTGGGGCCTTCCGCAATGAAATTGCCTGGTTCGATTATTGGCTGAAGGGCGTCGACAACGGCATCATGGATGAGCCGCCGGTCAGCTACTACATGATGGCCAGCGCGCGGAAGGGTGCGCTGTCGCCTAATAACCGCTGGTTGGTGTCTGGCAACTGGCCGCCAGCCAATCGCGAGGTGCGCTATTACCTCACCGCGGACAAGGGCTTGAGCACCCAACCGCCAGCCAGCCCCGACGCCAAGCTCTCCTACAAGTTTGACCCAGCCAATCCGGTTACCACCTTCGGCGGCGCGAACCTGACCTTTGATCGCGGCCCAGCTGACCAACGCCAGGTCTCAGCGCGGCAAGACTATCTGCGCTTCCAAACTCCAGTCTTGGACAGGGATCTCTCGATCGCCGGTCACGTTTCCGTCGAGCTTTATGGGTCAACGGACGGCCCCGACACCGACTTCATGGCCAAATTGGTGGATGTTTACCCCGATGGTTACGAGGCCCTGGTCTTGGATGCCCCGATCCGCACCCGCTATCGCAATGGCCGCATGCCCGATGACCTGAAGATGATGACACCCAGCGCGCCGGAACTTCTGACTATTGATTTGTGGTCCACGGCGATCACCTTCGAAAAGGGCCATCGCATCGCCGTGCATATCACCTCGTCCAACAGCCCGCGTTTCGAGGTCAATCCCAATACCGGCGAGCCGGATGGTCGGGCCAAGCTGAAACCGCGCGTCGCGACCAACAGCATCTATCTCGATGTCAGTCATCCGTCGGCAGTGGTGCTGCCGGTGGTCTATCTGGAAGCGCAATAGGTGGATTTCGATTGGCCCGATAAAGGCCTCCTGGAGCAACCAATCCGTTCAGGGGATTGGTGGAGCCGAGCGGAGTCGAACCGCTGACCTCCTCATTGCGAACGAGGCGCTCTACCAACTGAGCTACGGCCCCCAAGAGGCGCGGAATAAGCGGTTTTGGCGGCGGTCTGTCAAGTCAGGTTAGGCTCTCACTTGCCACAGGGCTAAGGGGGCGGCTAAACGGGGCTATGGGAAGCTTCCTCTTTTTTATCGTCCACGGTCTGCTGACCGCCTTGATCTGGGCCATTATTGTCAGCGCGGTGATGTCGTGGCTGGTCGCCTTTGATGTGATCAATCTGCGCAACCCCTTTGTCGCCAACATCGCGCGGTTTCTCGATGCCGTGACCCGGCCCATCCTGCGACCCGTTCAGCGGTTTATTCCGGCCCTCGGCGGGGTGGATATCTCGCCGATCATCGTGCTGCTGATCATTCAGGGTGCGCAGATCTACTTGCTGCCCCTCATCTTCCGCCCGGTGATCGCCCTCTTGGGTTGACGTTAGTTATTGTAGGCCCGCTCTCCGTGAGCGGCGAGGTCTAGGCCGTCATCGATTGCCTCGTCAGTGGCGCGCAGACCCACCGTCTTTCGTACGATAAAGATCAGCGCAAGACTGGCCAGAGCTGACCAAGCGCAAACCGCCGCTACGCCAATCAATTGGGTTAGACCCTGCTGGCCCATGGTGATTCCCGTCGCATAGCCCGCCCCCCCCAAGACTGGACTGGCAAGCACCGCCACCAGCAGTGAGCCCAAGATTCCGCCGACCCCGTGCACGGCAAAGACGTCGAGGCTGTCATCGATCTTTAGGTGGTGCTTCACCAGATCAACGGCCTGATAGCAAACCAAGCTGCCGGCCGCACCCAAGGCCATGCCGCCTAGCGGCCCGACGAAGCCCGAGGCCGGGGTTACCGTCGCCAATCCGGCGACGACGCCGGTTACCAGACCCACCATGCTGGAGCGTTTGAACCGAACCCGCTCAATCAAAGCCCACACCAATCCGGCGGTCGCCGCAGCCATGTGGGTCGCCACCAGAGCTGAGCCCGCATCGCCATTGGCGGCCAGTGCGCTACCGGCATTAAAACCGTACCACCCGACCCAGAGCATTCCAGCACCCATCATGGTCATGCCGGGATTGTGAGGCGGTGAGAGGTCGCGAGGATATCCGTCACGCGGGCCTAAGCGCCAAGCGATCACCAAGGCCGAAACGCCTGCGGTGGCGTGAACCACCAATCCGCCC
>JANPNB010000570.1:0-1969 GCA_031427275.1 Alphaproteobacteria bacterium
TCATGCGTCGGCCGCGACCTTCATGGAAACAATCTTGCCGGGCGCGCGTGGCGGCTCACCCTTGGGCAGGCCGTCGATCAGGTCCATGCCGCCGGTGACCTCCCCCCAGACGGTGTACTGGCCGTCCAGGACGGTCGCGTCGTCAAAGCAGATGAAGAACTGGCTGTTGGCTGAATTAGGGTTGGCCGTCCGGGCCATCGAACAAACTCCGCGCACGTGCGAATGCTTTGAAAACTCAGCGGGCAGATTGGGCTTGGACGAACCGCTGCTGCCGGTCCCCGTCGGGTCGCCACCCTGGGCCATGAACCCGGGGATCACCCGGTGAAATACCAGGCCGTCATAGAACCCTTCGCGAGACAATTCGCGAATACGATCAGCATGTTGGGGTGCTAAGTCCGGGCGGAGTTTGATCGTCACATCGCCGGTTTCCAGCGTCATGATTATGGTGTTTTCGGCGTCCATCACATTACCTCTGCGATTATCTTACTTCGGAAGGAATTCTGATCGCGCAGGCCGTGAAGTCGGCCCCCATGGTTGCGCGCACATTGGCGACCTCGGCATTAAACCAAGGACTCTTGGGATCTATGACCTTAACCTTGGGTCGGGTGGATTGCGGGATGTCGGCCAGGATCTGAGCCTTTAGCATCCTGTCCTGCGGGTCGGCCACCGGTTCGCCCGGCTTGATCGCCCGCACCGCCTCAAGACCCGAAATCACCCGACCAAAGCCGGTATAACGCTTCTCCAGCGACGGATAGGCTTGGCGCATCAGGAAGAACTGGCTGTTGGCGCTGTCCTGCGGTTCGCCCCGCGCCATACCGGCGACACCTGGGCAATAGAGCGGCCAGCCGGACACCTTATTGTCCGCCGTCATGGCCATCAACATCGCGCTCTGGGTCATGACCGGCAGCGGTCCGATGAAACCGATTTGCGCCACGGATTGATCGGCAACCTGGACAAAGGGCGAGCTCGCCCCACGCCGAAAGGTGAACTCCGCCGCCAGATCAGGCTTGTCTGACCCGCCGGTGCCCGTGTCCTGCGGATCGCCGGTTTGGGCCATGAACAGGTCGATCACCCGGAAGAAGGTCCGGTTGTCATACAATCCGGCTCGGGTCAGCTCCTTGATGCGCACCACGTGGTTCGGCGCGACCTCAGGCGACAACTCGACGATGATCCGGCCCTTAGTGGTGTCGATCACCAACAGGTTGTCCGGGTCAGGCACGCGCCAGTCGCTAGCCGCCGGGACACCGGGCGCGGCTGGAGCGGCGGGCACCACGACCTTGGCAGGGGCCGCAAAGCTAGATGTTGCGACGGCCAGGGTCGCCAAAAGAACTGTTCGGATCATGCGCCCCTTCCTAGTGCGGGATATCTCGGTCCACCAGCCCAAGAATGGGTTCAGCTGCTGAACTTGGCGATCAACGCGGCCTTGACCCTTGGGCTCACGAACTTGGTCACGTCGCCGTCTAGTTGGGCGATCACCTTGACCAGGCTCGACGCAATCGCCTGATGCCGAGGATCGGCCATCAGGAACACCGTCTCGATCTCGCGGTCCAATTGCTGGTTCATCGCCGTCATCTGGAATTCGTATTCGAAATCGACCACCGCCCGCAGCGCCCGGATAATCACCGCCGCACCGACCTCGCGGGCAAAGTGCATCAACAGGCCCTTGAATGGGATCACCACAATCTCGGCCCGCTCGCTGACTGGCACCGGCAGGTGATCCAGCTCCGCCTGCAAGATCGCCACCCGCTCCTCTAAGCTGAACAGCGAGTTCTTGCCGGTATCGACCGCCACCCCGATCACCAGCTTATCAACCAGCTTCACCGCGCGGCCGATAATATCGATATGCCCATTAGGTGGCAGCCGCGTACCAGCGCGCGTTCGGCGACTAGGTTCAGGTCGTGGCCATAGCCGTCGTTGCTCGGCGTGCCGCAGAAGCCGATGTCGCAGTTGCTGACCGTCACCTCATCCG
>JANPNB010000571.1:0-4104 GCA_031427275.1 Alphaproteobacteria bacterium
TCGCGGCTGTGGCGCCAGACGTCCCAGAAGCCCTGGAGCCAGAGCCGCCCTGGTCGATCAAGCTGTTGGCATCCTCGAAGGTTGCGAAGTCAAAGCCGGAACGTTCGACACTGAGTTACCTCTACACGTTTTCAGAACGCCGCTTGCAGATCGACCTTGTGGTGGAGCGCTACGGTTGGCGGCGGGTTTATGAAGCTGCCCAAATGAGCCCTGGAGCCATCCCAATGGAAAATGCTGGCCCGGTCGTGTTCGAGACTCCAAGCAAACCAAAGTCGGGTGAGCAGCCTTTTCACATTCTCGAACTCTACAAGCTGGCATCGATTTCAGTGGTGCCGGCCCATTGAGCCTAGGACTTGACCTTCACAAAGCTCCCGGGCGCATCCTCGATGGGTTTGTACGGACCTTTGGTGGGATCGCGGGCGGGAATCATCTTGCCGGACTTGGCCTTGAGCCATTCTGCCCAGTGTGGCCACCAGGAACCGGGGGTCTCGATGGCCCCCTCAGTCCAGGCTTCGACGCTGGCGGGTAGATCGGCATTGGTCCAGTGTTGATATTTCTTGGCGACCGGGGCGTTGATCACACCGGCAATATGGCCTGAGCCGGCCAGAGTGAATGTAACCGGCCCACCGAATAGCTTGGCGCCCTTGTAGACGGAGCGCGCCGGGGCGATGTGGTCTTCCTTGGAGGACTGGACGTAGATCGGCGTCTTCACTTTGGCGAGGTCGAGCTTGATGTTGTCGAGGACCAATTCGCCCTTGGCCAGCGCGTTCTCCATATAGAATTTGCGCAGATAAAAAAGGTGCAGGGTCTTGGGCATGCGGGTCTGGTCGGAATTCCAGAACAACAGATCGAAGGGCTTCGGCTCCTTACCCATAAGGTAGTTATTCACGAAGAACGACCAGATCAGGTCGTTTGAACGCAGCATGTTGAAGGTGTCGGCCATGGACTGGCCGCGCAGAACGCCGCCCTCAGCATCCATCATGCCCTCCAGGTCTTTGAGCCATTCTTCGTTGGTGAAGAGCAGGAGGTCGCCGGCCTCTGAGAAATCTTGTTGGGCGGCAAAGAAGGTAGCTGAGGCGATGCGTTTATCACCTTTGGCCGTCATGTGAGCCAGGGTGGAGGAGAGCAAGGTGCCGCCAATACAGTAACCTACGGTGTTCACGGTCTCCACATCGGCCTGCTTCATGGCCGCAGCAGTCGCCTCATAGATGCCCTGGAGCATGTAGTCATCGAACGTCTTGGACGCCATGCTCTGATCGGGATTGACCCAAGAGGCGACGAAGACTGTGATGCCTTGATCAGCCAGCCAGCGGATCATCGAGTTCTCAGGACGCAAATCAAGGATGTAGAACTTGTTGATCCAGGGCGGGAAGATCACCAGGGGGATCTGATGAACTTGAGGTGTCGTAGGATCAAACTGCAAGAGTTGCAGAATTTCGTTCTGGAACACGACCTTGCCAGGGGCGGTTGCGACGTTTTCGCCAATCTTGAACATGTCGTAGTCGGTCTGGCTGATCGCCAGCTGACCGCCGCCACGACCTAAGTCCTCGGCGAAATTCTCCATGCCCTTCAGCAGACTGGCCCCTTGCGTTGCCATGGCTTCCCGTAAAGCCGCAGGATTTGAAACCAAGAAGTTGGTCGGTGCGAAGGCGTCGGTGAGCATCTTCATGAAAAACTCGACCCGGCGCTTGGTCATCGGGTCTGCATCGTCGACGTCGGAAACCAAGGCATTCAGCCAGTTGGACGTCAGCAAGTAAGACTGTTTGATCACGTCGAAGACTGGGTTTTCGGTCCAGTCTGGGTCGAGAAAGCGCTTGTCGCCCTTGGCAGGCTCAACGACAGGATTGACGGCCTGGCCCGCGGCCTTGCGCGCCGCCGACTGCCAGAGCTCAAGGTAGCGTTGGAAAAGATCAGCTTGGGCGCGGACCAACCGATCGGGTTGGGAGGCGATCCGGCCAAGAATGTCGGTCAGGGCTGGGGCGACGTGGAATGGGTCGGGGGTAAGAGCGGCGGGGCGCTCCGCCTGACGTAAGGCTGACTCTGCGATAGCACCTTGAGCGGTCAGCGCCGCGCGTGCGAGATTGGCAGAGAGCCTTTCGAGCAGATCGCGTTGGTCTGCTGAGAGTCCTAACCCCGGCTGTTCACTCGCTATCGGACGCGACTGAGGAGGGGGTTCGGAGACTGACTGCGCTTTCGGGCTTTTCGTCTTTTTCTTTGCCTTGCCAGAATTGGTAGATTTTACCGCATGCTTGGGGGATTTTGCATCCGTGGGACTCATGGCTTGGCTCTCCCTGGTCGAGACTTTGCGTCCCGCTCTTTCGTCGAAGTTGATCATGGCATAAGATAGGCGGTGAAATGAATGTGTCGTCTAAAATACTCGCGAATCATCGCTTTGGACGATTTAGCTTAGCTATGGCCGCGTGCATTATGCTGTCTGGTTGCGGAACCCAAGGCTTGTTGAGCTCAACGACAATTGATCCGAATTCAACGGTAGCCGATCAAGTGGCCGCTCTTGTGAACGAGGGCGGCGACTATCCGACTTTTGCTGGGATACCGCCGGTTCCGACCGATCAGAGATCGCTGCGGGCTTGGGGTGAAAGCGCCAGCCAGATTGAAGCGCTAGGCACTGACTTGGAACGGGCCACGGCTGAGGGCACTTGGAGTTTGAGTGGAACCGAGCGGTTCGCCGCCCATAGTCGCAGCCAAATTGACATGGCCCCGAGCTTGGCCGCCTCAACGGCAGCTGAGACTGAGGCTTTCGCTCGAGCCCTGCGCAAGCGAGCTACCCCGCCTCCGCCGCCAAAGAGATAGGCCTGCGGGGGCTCAAACAACCTTAACCGGTTTGGTGCAGACTTCTTCGAAAGCTGAGCCACACTCCACTTCAGCTCCACACTGCCGCGAGGCCTGCGGCCAGAGCTTCACATGACACCTGAATTTCATCGCATCAAACGCCTACCTCCCTACGTCCTAGAGGAAGTGACACGCATCAAGGCCCGCCTGCGCGCTGGCGGCGCAGATATTATCGACTTTGGCATGGGTAATCCCGATATGCCGACGCCCAAACACATCGTCGACAAGATGATTGAAACCGCGCGCGACCCAAAGGCGGGGCGTTATTCGGCCTCCAAGGGCATCATCGGCCTGCGTCGCGCTATGGCCGGATATTACAAACGTCGGTTCGATGTCGATTTGAACCCGGATGCAGAGGTTATTGCCACCCTCGGTTCGAAGGAGGGTTTCGCTAACCTAGCGCAAGCCTTGACCGCGCCGGGTGACGTCATCTTGTGTCCGAACCCTGCCTATCCGATCCACGCCTACGGCTTCATCATGGCTGGCGGCGTGATCCGGCACGTCCCGGCCCCGTCGCCTGAAGCTTATCTGTCAGGCGTCAGCGCGGCGATGCGCCATTCCAGCCCTGCGCCTAGTGTGTTGATCCTCTCCTATCCTTCGAATCCCACGGCGCAGTGTGTCGATTTGGACTTCTACAAAGACGCGATCGCACTCGCCAAGAAAAATGATCTGCTGGTCATTTCGGACATCGCTTATTCC
The DNA here is from genome assembly GCA_031427275.1 of Alphaproteobacteria bacterium. Lineage (GTDB taxonomy): Bacteria > Pseudomonadota > Alphaproteobacteria > Caulobacterales > Caulobacteraceae > Phenylobacterium. The sequence continues at coordinate 3,550 of JANPNB010000571.1, forward strand.
GAAATCTACTTTGATAACAATCCACCACCGTCCATTCTTCAGGTGGAAGGCGCTAAGGATATAGCCGTCGAGGTCAATTCGCTGTCGAAAACTTATGCCATGGCAGGCTGGCGCGTCGGCATGGTGGTCGGCAATGAGAGAATTTGCGCGGCCCTGGCGCGGGTGAAGTCGTATCTGGACTATGGGGCTTACACACCTATCCAAGTGGCCGCTGCTGCGGCGCTGAACGGACCCCAAGACTGCGTTGACGAGATTCGGGCAATCTACAAGAGTCGCCGCGATACGCTGGTAAGCTCGATGAGTCTGGCGGGTTGGGAAATTCCCTCACCCTCGGCCTCGATGTTTGCCTGGGCACCGGTGCCCGAGCCGTTTAAGGCCGCAGGAGCGATGTTGTTTTCCAAGCTTCTGATTGAGGAGGCGGGCGTTGCGGTGGCACCGGGTGTCGGCTTTGGTGAGTATGGTGAGGGCTTTGTACGAGTTGGTCTTGTCGAAAACGAAAATCGAATCCGCCAAGCGGCGCGCAGCGTTCGCAAGTTCCTCGCCAATGCCGACGAC
>JANPNB010000572.1:0-16010 GCA_031427275.1 Alphaproteobacteria bacterium
CAATTGTGCCACAAAAACATACCGCCTGTCGTATCTTGCTCAATACGAGAAGCCAGGAAACCAGGGCCGCAGGCTCTATCTCACTCAGGATGCTTACGTCGAAGTGTTCGCTATACCGCAGGATACCAACGTTTATGACGCAATGCGATTCGCATGCGCAATGATGAAACCAAGCCGATGAGGGTTTCGCTGGCTACATAAGGTTTGCGCGCCATCCCACTGACGCCGTATTGCTGGACGGGAGCGTGGTTCTTCAAAACCGCCCGAAGTAGCGCATTCCGGTCGTTGCGGACCATCTGGCATGGCCGCAGCGAAAAGGAATGTGGGGACATACACTACTTTCCGCGTGATTTCAGTCGCTTGAACTGACTACCCGTGACGAGACCCGTAGGTCGGGACCCACACCAGTCAAGTGCCGAGTTTTCAAACGTCAGCAAGTCGAGGTCCACGATCTGGAAAATAGTAAGTGTCCTCACTTTTCCCACAGCGTCGGATCATCTCCAACCCGCACCAACATCTTGCCGAAATTGCCGCCCTTCAGCATCTCGGCAAAGGCCGATGGCACCGACTCCAAGCCAACCCGAACGTCCTCCAGATACTTGACCTTACCCTCGGCCACCCAGGGACCCATCTCCGCCAGGAAGGCGTCATGGTGGTCGGCTACATAGTCCCCGACAAACAGGTCTCCGACCTTCACCCCACGCTCCGCAAAAATCCCCGCGCCGCGCGCCATCAATTCGGCCCGACCATTGACGCCTTCGGCGTCGCCGTAGTGCGCAATCAGCCCACAAATGGTCATGCGCGCGCCGGTGTTGAACAGCGGCAACACCGCATCAAACACCGCTCCACCGACATTTTCGAAATAGACATCCACCCCATCAGGGCAGGCTTCCGCCAGGTCTGATGCAAGCGAGGGACTGAGATGGGAAACGCAGGCATCAAAGCCCAACTCACCCGTGACGAAGGCACACTTTTCGGCTCGACCAGCGATCCCCACCACCCGGCATCCGCGCAGCTTGGCCAACTGTCCGGCGATTTGACCAACGCCCCCAGAGGCCGCCGACACCACCACGGTCTCACCGACCTTAGGCTCCGCCATCAGGATCATCCCGGCATAGGCCGTCAGGCCCAGCATCCCCAACACGCCCACCGCATAGGAGATCGGCCCCAGGGCCGGATCGAGTTTGCGCGGCACCATATAGCCGGGGCGCGGCACGCCCTCCCCCATCAAGCCATAGGCCGCCCAACCATTGGTGTTGAACACCACGTCCCCGGCCGCAAAACCCGGCATGTGGCTCTCTACCACTTGGCTCACGGTGCGCGCATGGCACGGCGAACCTGCGGGTTCGGCGCGGCGTTTCTTGTAACCCCACTGGTAGGGATCGAGGGACACATAGATGGTCCTCGTCAGCGCCTGACCCGGCCCCGGTACCGGCATTGGGGCTTCACGAAGCTCGAAGGTATCGGCCTCCGGCCACGCGGCAACGGGTTTGTCGGAAAGGGTCCAAAAGCGGTTCATTCAAGGCTCCAGGTCTCACACCGACTACAACTTGTCAGCGCGCGATTTAATGACATAGTCCTGCGATGAGCCAGACCACAAGCCACATCGGACATTGCCATTGCGGGGCCGTCAGCCTGACGATTCCGACGCGTCCGGCCGATCTCAACTCCTGCAACTGCTCAATGTGCACAAAGAATGGCGGTCTGTGGGGCTATTTCAATCCTGCTGATGTCGTCATCTCGGGACAGACCAGCGGCTACGTACGCCGCGACATGCGGACCCCCTACCTGACGACGCACTTCTGCCCTCAATGCGGGGTGGTCACGCATTGGTCACCCCTGCCCAATGCTCACCAAAACCGCATGGGCATCAACATGCGTCTGTTCCCCGCCGAAACGACCGAAGGCCTGCAAATTCAATTTCACGACGGGCAATCATGGGGTCTTGATTCAGAGCCAGAGTGAGGGAAAAACGATCTGTGTAGGTACCTGGCACCAGAACCCGCTACTCCGCCCCCAACCCCGCCACAAACCCTGGCAGCCACGGGTTTCGCCCCGGCTTCATCCGCTCGGCGCGGTAGATGTGGCCTAGGTCGGCATAGGCGCGGTCGAAGTCTTTGTTGATGATCACATAGTCGTATTCAGGCCAGTGGGTGATCTCCTCCAGGCCGCGCACCAGTCGTTTACCCATGACCCCTTCGCTGTCCTGGGCCCGCGCATGCAGCCTGCGCGACAGGTCCGTCCACGACGGCGGCAGCACATAGACCGAGACGCAATCGCTTGGCATCGCCGCCCGGATCAGCGCCGCGCCCTGCCAATCAATGTCGAACAGCACATCGCGCCCCGCCGCCAGAGCGGCCTCAACCGGAGCCTTGGGCGTGCCATAGCGATGATCGTGAAGACCCGCCCATTCGAGAAATTCGCTCGCCGCAATCATCGCGTCGAACTGCTCCGGCGTCTTGAACAGGTACTCTCGCCCCTGCTCCTCGCCCGGCCTCGGGTCGCGCGTCGTCGCTGAGATTGACAGCGTCAAATCGCCATAGTCGGCCACCAACCGTCGCGACAACGACGTTTTCCCCGCCCCAGACGGGCTGGATACCAATAGCAACAGACCCCGGCGTTGGGTTTCCCAGGGTTTGGCATGATCGTCGGTCATCCCTCCCTCCCCTTCATGGGGAGGGACAGGTCGCGAAGCGACCAGGGTGGGGCCTCCCACCCCTTTATGGGGAGGGAGCTGGCTGCGCTACTCCACATTTTGCACCTGCTCGCGGAATTGCTCGATGGTCGCTTTCAAATCCAGACCGGCCGTCGTGAGCGCCGGCACCGCAGCCTTTGAACACAGCGTATTGGCTTCCCTCATAAATTCCTGCGTCAAGAAATCCAACTTCCGACCGCCAGGTCCCGCGCCGCCGATCAAGCCGCGCGCCGCCGCCACATGCCCCATCAACCGGTCCAGTTCCTCACGCACGTCGGCTTTTACCGCCATGGCTGCGGCCTCGACTACAATCCGTTCGGCCACACCCTGCGCCTCACCGGCCATCTCAGCCATCCGCTTGGCAAAACGGTCGCGGATCATGGCGGGTTGCCCGCCCGCGACACTCTCGGCCTGACCAATTAACCGCTCAATCTGGTTCAACAAACCGCTGAGTACACCGGTCAGGGCGGCACCCTCTTCCTGTCGATTGGCGGCCAAGCCATCAAGGGCCAAAATGATCGACCCAGCTATCGCTGCCTCAACAGCGGCCAAGGCTTCGGAATCGTCTACCCCGGCGTCCGCCTCAATCACCCCGCGCAAGGCCAAAATCCCATCCCAGCCTGGTCGGGAGACCCGGTCGGTCAAGGCTTCTCCGGCGGCCAAATAACGTTCCACTTGATCCATATTGATCCGAACCGTGCCAGCACCCTCAACCCGCTTGGCACTGACGCTGACATTCACCGAACCACGTTGAAATAGCCTTTGACCGGACTCGCGCGCTCCACGCTCCAAGCCGTCAAACCCCGGAGGTCCACGAAACCGGATTTCCAGGTTGCGGCCATTTACAGAGCGCGCCTCCACCGCCCAGTTCCAGTCGCCCAGCGCACCCTCGGCTCGGCCAAAACCCGTCATTCCGCTTAGCGCCATCTCAACACCCCCATGCGATCTGGATCCCGGTATGCACCGGGATGAGCGGAGGGTTGATCACTTGCCCACCTTCGCGGCCTTGGCACGCTGCGCCTCGATAACCCGCCAATGCTCAACATTGCGGTTATGGTCATCCAGCGTCGCGGCAAACACATGCCCACCTGTGCCATCGGCGACAAAGTACAGGTCATCTGACCGTGGCGGATCAAGAACGGCGGCTAGGGCTTCACGTCCAGGGTTGGCAATCGCGCCCGGCGGCAAACCGTCAATTTGATAGGTATTGTAGATACTTGCCGCAGTAAGCTCGCTCATTCTTAATCCCCGACCCAAGGGTCGACCCCGACTAACGCCGTAGATCACCGTCGGATCGCTTTGCAAGCGCATCCCCAGACGCAGCCGATTTATGAATACAGCCGCCACCTGGGGCCGCTCTGTGGCCTTGCCGGTCTCTTTCTCCACGATCGAGGCCAAAGTCACGGCCTGTTCCGGCGACAGCAGCGGCAGGCCTGGCTGGCGATGTTCCCACAAGACCGCCAGCAGCTTGTCCTGGGCATCCACCATCCGGGCCAAAACCTTGGCGCGGTCCTCCCCGCGCTCGAACTGATAGGTCTCCGGCAGGATTGTGCCCTCTGCAGGTGTCGGGGCCACGCCGGTCAATAGCGGCTCACGCGCCACAATTTCGGCGACCATCTCAGAGGTCAAACCCTCGGCAACCGTGATCCTATGGCTGACGGTCTTGCCATCACGGATCGTGGCCAACACCTGCGCCATAGAGGCGTGGGAAGGAAATTGATACTCGCCCGCCTTCAACTGACGCGCCGATCCAGTCAGTTGAGCCGCCGCCGCGAAGACCGAGCTTGAGCCGATCACCTTAGCCCGCTTTAGGGTGGAGGCGACCTCTTGCAGGCTGGCACCCTTCCGCAGATCCACGGTGGTTTGCTCACCCGACTTCGCCGCAGGTCCAGGTCCTTGATACGTCCAGAGGCCGGTCGCCAGAGCCAGAAAGCCCAGCAACGCAAACACCCCAAAACCGCTCATTACGCCGACAAACAGCCGTCGCAGGGGCGAAACGCGCGGCTGGCGTTTGCGGGACCTGTTGCTCACGTGACCTTCTTGAACACCACGGAGGCGTTAGTACCGCCAAAGCCAAAGCTGTTGGAGAGCGCGACCGATATCGCCATCGGCTTGGCCCGATTTGGCACCAGATCGATCTCAGTTTCGATCGAGGGGTTGTCGAGATTAAGCGTCGGTGGCGCGATTTGGTCGCGGATCGCCAGACAGGTGAACGCCGCCTCTATCGCCCCGGCCGCGCCGAGCAGGTGACCCGTTGCCGACTTGGTTGAGCTCATGGTGGCCTTCGAAGCCGCAGCGCCCAACAGACGCGTCACCGCGCCCAGCTCGATCTCATCGCCCAACGGCGTCGATGTGCCATGGGCGTTGATATAGTCAACGTCACCCGGCTCAATCCCCGCGTCCTTCAGGGCCGCGCGCATGGCCCGGAAACCCCCATCACCATCTTCGGCTGGCGAGGTGATGTGATAGGCATCTCCCGCCATGCCGTAACCCGCGACTTCGGCGTAGATTTTCGCGCCACGAGCCTTGGCGTGCTCATATTCTTCCAGCACCAAAATCCCGGCCCCCCTCGCCCATGACAAAGCCGTCGCGGTCCTTGTCATAGGGGCGGCTGGCCTTTTCCGGTGTGTCGTTAAAACCCGTCGACATGGCGCGCGCGGCGATGAAACCTGCAATACCGACGGGGCAGATGGCCGCCTCGGCACCCCCGGCCACCATGACATCGGCATCGCCGTACTTGATCATCCTGGCCGCGTCGCCCACCGCATGGGCTCCGGTGGCACACGCCGTTACCACCGAGTGGTTTGGACCCTTGAACCCATGCTTGATCGACACCTGACCCGACGCCAAGTTGATCAAGGATGAGGTGATGAAAAATGGGCTGACGCGACGCGGGCCTTTCTCGTGCATTTCAATGGATGTTCGCTCTATGCTGGCCAAACCGCCAATACCTGAGCCGATGATGACCCCGGTTCGCTCACGGTCACTGTCCTCAGTCGGCTCCCAGCCCGAATCCTTCACGGCCTCGTCGGCTGCGGCGATGGCATAGAGAATGAAATCATCAACCCGACGCTGGTCGCGGGGGCTCAGGGTTTGGTCAGGATCAAATGACCCAGGAATGTCGGGACCACCGCCGCCACGGCCATCGACGCGAGGGACCTCACAGGCCACCTGACAGGCATAGATTTCAGGATCGAATGTGGTGATTCGACCGGCCCCGGACTTGCCGGCCAACAAAGCCTTCCAGCTCAACTCGGTGCCCTGGCCCAAGGGGGTCAGCAGGCCGATCCCGGTAACTACAACACGACGCATGGCGGGCTCCAATACGCGAACCGCCGCGCCTCAATACTGGGACGCGGCGGCCGGAATAATCATAAAAAACAAGGCATTAGGCGCCTAGTTTTTCTCCGATGAACTTCACCGCATCGCCCACCGTCTGGATGTGCTCAGCCGCGTCGTCCGGGATTTCAATGTCGAACTCTTCTTCGAAGGCCATAACCAACTCAACATTGTCGAGGCTGTCAGCGCCCAGGTCGTCGATAAAGCTGGCCTTTTCGGTGACCTTTTCCGGATCGGCGTCGAGGTGTTCGATGACGATCTTACGCACGCGTTCGAGAATATCGGACATTGGTATAGGTCCCTGTTGTTCAACTGATCCATCTGTGACCGCCGACCGCTTGTCAACCGTTCACAGACCTTGGGTTCGAGGCGAAAGCCCCTGGGTTCAGCGTCGCCGTAGCATGTTCGCTTTGGCGAGGCCAGTCGGTCAGATCATCGCCATGCCGCCGTTTACGTGCAAGGTTTGACCCGTCATATAAGCCGCCTCGTCGCTGGCCAGATAGGCACAGGCAGCCGCCACCTCAGCGCCCTGCCCCAAACGCCCCGCAGGGATGGTGCTTAGGATCTGAGTTTTCTGGCCCTCGGTCAGACCATCAGTCATCGGGCTCTCGATAAAACCCGGTGCCACGCAGTTCACTGTAATCCCCCGTGTCGCCACTTCCTGGGCTAAAGCTTTGGAAAAGCCGATCATTCCAGCTTTCGACGCGGCATAGTTTGCTTGTCCAGGATTGCCCATCACGCCCACCACTGAGGTAATGCCGATGATCCGCCCAAACCGTCGTTTCATCATCCCGCGCATGGCCGCCCGGCTCAGTCGGAAGTAGCTCTCGAGGTTGATCTTAAGGACCTGCTCCCAGTCCTCGTCCTTCATCCGCATCAGCAGGCCATCTTTGGTAATCCCGGCATTGGCCACCAGAATGTCCAACTGACCGGTCGCGGCCTCTGCCCGCCCCACCAATCCGTCCACCGATTCGGCATCACCCAGATTGGCCGCGGCAATAGACGTCCTGCCGCCGAGCTCTGCGGCAAGAGCCTCTAGCACAGCCTCCCGAGTGCCGCTCAACACCACATGCGCGCCTTGCCCGTGAAGTGTCCTGGCAATAGCCGCGCCGATGCCACCCGTCGCACCTGTCACCAGGGCGGTCTTGCCGGTCAGATCAAACATAGCGGTTCCTCACAGGCTCTTGGCGAAGGCTTCGAGATCAGCCGGACTATTCAGCGGCGTCGCCTCAGCGTCCGGCGCGATCCGCTTGACCATCCCTGACAGCACCTTGCCAGCCCCAGCCTCGGCAAAGCGCGTCACCCCGCCCTCACCTACCAGCCACAGCATGCTCTCACGCCACCGCACGCGACCCGTCACCTGTTCTACCAGCAGGCGGCGAATTTCCTCCGGATCCAGGGTGGGCCTGGCTAACACATTGGTCACCACCGGCGCACGCGGAGCCAGAATGGTCGCGCTCGCCAGGGCCTGCGCCATTTCGTCGGCGGCCGGCTGCATCAGTGGGCAGTGAAAGGGAGCCGAGACGTTCAACGGTATAGCCCTCGCCCCCAATTCCTTTGCTTTTTCGATGGCCAGATCGACGGCGGCCTTGTCTCCAGAGATCACCACATTGCCGGCATTGTTGTCGTTGGCGACCACACAGACGCCTGCGGCCGAACCAGCTTGCGCCGCAACCTCCGCCAGGGCCACATCGCTCTTGGGTCCGATTAGCGAGGCCATAGCCCCAACCCCCACCGGCACCGCCCGCTGCATGGCCTGCCCGCGCAGCTTCAACAGTCGCGCCGTATCAGCCACGTTAATCGCACCCGCCGCCGCCAGGGCCGAGTATTCCCCCAGCGAATGCCCGGCCACAAAAGCCGCGCGCTCAATGGCGATCCCGAATTCCTTCTCCAAAGTCCGGGCCACTGCCAGGCTAACCGCCATCAAGGCCGGCTGCGCATTTTCCGTCAGGGTCAATTGATCTTCTGGACCCTCGCGCATCAGGGCAAACAGCTTTTGTCCCAAGGCATCATCAACCTCTTGAAACACCTCACGGGCAGAGCCGAACGCCTCTGCCAGATCAACGCCCATGCCGATGGCTTGACTACCTTGGCCGGGAAAGAGGAAGGCGAGGCTCATGCAAATCTCCGATTGGAACCGTTGGAATCTTGGCCCTGAGGGTTAGGGGATATGCTCGGCCCTCGCAACCCGCGCCACTTGCCGCCACGACACCCTGGTCATCGAGCCCTGAACCTCGCAAACTACCGGCAATCCATAGCCGAGGGAGGTTCTCATGCGCGCCGTCATCCGCCGCAACAAACAACTGGTCTGCGATGAGATCGAAGACCTAACCCCCGGCAACGGCCAGGTCCTGGTCCGCACCCTGGCCTGCGGCATCTGTGGTTCTGATCTGCATTCCCTGCACAGCATGGAACACATGATCGACATCTCCCGCCGGGGTCAGCCACCGGAAAGCTTTGCCGGCGGTTTCGACCCAACAGCCGACACAGTCTTCGGCCACGAGTTCTGTGCTGAAATCCTCGAACATGGCCCAGGCACCACCGGACTACTCAAAACCGGGACCCGCGTTGTGTCAGTGCCCGTGACCCTGACCTCGACAGGCGTTGAGGCCCTGGGCTTCTCCAACGCCCTGCCCGGTGGGTTCGCCGAGCGCATGCTGCTGACCGAAGCCCTGCTGCTAGAGGTCCCCAACGGTCTACCCACCGATCAAGCCGCCCTTACCGAGCCCTTCGCCGTCGGCGCGCATGCGGTCGCCAAGGCGCGGCTGGACAAGGACTCGGTTTGCCTCGTCATTGGCTGTGGCCCCGTCGGCCTGGCCGTCATCGCGGGTTTGAAATCTAAGGGCCACGGCCCGGTCATTGCCGCCGACTATTCTCCCCGTCGCCGTGCTGCCGCTGAGATGCTCGGCGCGGACGTGGTCATTGATCCCGCCAAAGAGAGCCCCCACGCCCGCTGGGAGAGTTTCGGCGTGCCCACCGCGCGTGCCGCGCAAAACATGGCCCGCATGATGGGCAAAACCTTTAGTCAGCCAGTCGTCTTTGAATGCGTCGGCTCACCAGGTATCCTCCAACACCTTATCGAGGCCGCTCCGGCTGGCAGCCAAATCGTCGTCGCCGGTGTCTGCATGGAAACCGACAAGATCGAACCGGCCATCGCCATAACCAAGGAGCTCGAGCTCACCTTCGTCTTCGGCTACAGCCCCGAAGAATTTGCCGCCACTCTGCGCCAGATCTCTGAAGGGCAAATCGATGTAAGCCGCGTGGTCACCGGCAAGGTGGGGTTGAGCGAGGTCGCTCAAGCCTTCGTCACCCTGGGCGACCCCGAGTCGCACGTAAAAATCCTGGTCGAGCCGGGGCGGTAATCCGTGATGCGAACCTCCTATGTCACTTTCGACACGCTCGCCGAGCCGCACTTGCGGGTCGCGGGCCTGCTAAGAACCCCCCTCAATCCCGAGCCCACTGCCAAAGTCGGTGCAGTCCTCATCTGTCATGGCTCAGACGGGGTCGATGGACGCGGCGAATTCTATGCGCCAACCCTAAATGCTGCCGGTTTCGCCACCTTAGAAATCGACATGTGGGCCGCACGCGGGACCGTTCGCGGAGCCGCCGGACGCCCCCGATCCCCCGTCGAAACCCTGGCAGATGTATTCGGCGCGCTGAAATTCCTGGGCAACCAACCTGAGATCGACCTGGCGCGTATCGGCATCATGGGTTTTTCCTGGGGCGGGGTTGTAACCTTACTCAGTGCTGCAAGGCGGTTTGCCGATCCACTCCGTGGCGGAGCTCCGGGCTTTGCCGCCCACGCCGCACACTACCCAGTCTGCTATGCTTATGAGGCGGACCCTCGTATGGCACTCACCGGCCTGACCGGCGCACCGATCCTCATCCAAACCGGTGATGCTGACACCTATGATCATCCCGATGCCGGCGATAAATTGGTCGCTAGCCTAGCCGCTCGAGGCGAAGCGCCGGTCAAGGGTGTCACCTATCCCGGTGCTACACATGGCTTTGATCGCGACATGCCGCCCCAAACCATCATCGACCCTTTCGCGCACAACGCTGCCGGAGGGCCGGTGTTGATGGTCTTCAGTCAAACCGCCGCCGTAGCCGCGCGGAAAGAAGTGATAGGTTTCTTCCAGTCCGCGCTCGGCTAACTCGGCGATACTGTGGCGTTCCCGCTCAGCCGCTCTATGATGGTCCTATGTCCGATCCATCCGACCCCACCGCCGCAGAAGCTAGGCGAATTGCGCGCAACAAGCTACTTGGCCGTATCGCCATTATCGCCCTGGGGATTCTCGTGCTGATTCAGGTCGTGCCCATGTTTCTGTCGAAATCCTAAGAGCGAGAACCTCCTATGCGCCTCAGACATCCGCGGATCGCCCCGCTCTCCGATGACCAACTGGACGCCGATCAAAAGGAAATCCTGGCCCCTATGGGCGACCGGGTTCTGAACATCTTCCGCACCCTGGTGCGTGCACCCAAGGCGGCTAAGGGGTTCTTGGCTTGGGGTAACTACATCCTGTCACGCCGCAACGAACTGCCTGCACGTCAGCGTGAAATCGTCATCCTGCGCATCGGTTTTCTCTGCAAGTCCGGCTATGAATGGACTCAGCATGTTGCCATCGGCAAGCGCGATGGTCTGACGGATGACGAGATCGCCCGCATCAAGATCGGGGCCGATGCGCCGGGTTGGAGCTTGCCAGACCTCGCCCTGCTGCGCGCCACTGACGACTTGCACAACGACCAGTTCATCAGCACCCCCAGTTGGTCGGCGCTGAAGTCCCATTTCACCGACAAACAATGCATGGACGTCGTCTTCACCGCTGGCCAATACACCCAGGTCTCGATGATCCTGAATTCCTTCGGGGTCCAGCTGGACGAGGGTCAGGTTCTCGATCCTGATCTCAAGGGCTTCTGACCATGACCGGGCGTCTGGCGGGCAAGTTCGCTGTCGTCGTCGGCGCGGGTCAAACCCCTGGCGATACCATCGGCAATGGCCGCGCCATCGCGATCCTGTTCGCCCGCGAGGGTGCAGAGGTTCTCTGCGTTGACCGCGATCTCTCCCGCGCCGAGGAAACGGTTGCCATGATCACGGCCGAGGGCGGTAAAGCTCACGCCCTGGCTGCCAACATCACCCGATCAAGCGACTGTGACGCTACTATCGCGCGCGCCAAAACCCTCTGGGGCCGCATCGATATCCTGATCAACAATGTCGGCATCGGCGGCGGCGGTGATGGCCCGGCCCACCGCCTCACCGAAGACGCGTTCGACCGCATCCTAAACGTCAATCTTAAGGGCATGTGGCTGACCACCAAGGCCGCTCTACCCCTGATGCGCGAGCAGGGCTTTGGGGCCATGGTCAATATCTCGTCCCTAGCCAGCCTCGCCGGCGGCAACCAGACCGCCTATGAGGTTTCCAAGGCTGCGGTAAACCGCCTGACCACCAGCGTTGCCTCGGCCAATTCGACCAAGGGCATACGCTGCAACGCTATTGCGATGGGCTTAATGGATACGCCAATGGCTGTCGCCGGCATCGCCGGAGCCACCGGCCAGGATCCCGACACCGTGCGCGCCGCGCGCAATGCCCGCGTCCCGCTGGGCGGCAAGATGGGCACCGCCTGGGACACGGCCCACGCCGCCCTATTCTTAGCCTCAGACGACGCCCGCTACATCACCGGTCAGATCCTCGTGGTGGATGGCGGCATGTCCGGGCGTTTGGGCTAGCCAAATCCTCCCCCAGCGCCGTAGGCGCGATTTGGGTGGAGGTGGCCCGAAGGGCCGGAGGGGGTTGCAGCCCACAGGCCCTTCCCCTTCAACCCCCTCAGTCACCTTCGGTGACAGCTCCCCCAAAAGGGGAGCATTAAGGTTTCGGCGGCGGCATGCGTCGCTGACCCAGCGCTGCACAGGCGGCAATGCCGATGGGACCGTCAACATCATAGAGGCGGCACTCCCCAAGCGCGACACCGTCAGTGCCCTGGTGATCGGTCTTCTCGAACCCCAGCCACTCCCCAACCATCGCGCGGTGCAGATAGAGCGTCACATCGGTATTGATATAGGCCAAGCCCTGGCCCGAGGCGTTGGCGAAGGGGCTGACGAAGTCGCAGGCCACGGCCACCCGCTGGAACGGCGTCAGCGGCACGCCCTGCACCAGCTCGCGCACTTCACTCATCCAAGTTTGACGCACCTTGCCGGGTTGGCCAAACCCGCCCGTGATCGGCCGCGTCGCCCACATCTTCCCCATGGGTCCGGCAAAAGGTTCCGGCGCGGGAATATCCTGCGGATGCGGCACCTCCCAATTGGGCGGCCCCCAAACCTCACCTTCGGGCGCTTCCGTCCGGCGCAGAAACTGGCACGACGCCTTGGCCATGCTCACCCCGCCCGAGATAAATTCTGCCTCGGCCACGCGAATACGCCCACCCTCGCGGATCAGGTTGGTCTTAACCTCGACCGGGTCAAACCCCGGCAGGCGGTACATGTCCACGGTCAGGCGGGCCGGCACAAACTCTGGATCGCCATGCGCCGCCTCCAGGGCATAGCCCAACAGCCCAATGACCACACGGCCATGCAGGGATTTCTCGTTCCAAGGCCCCCGCCCACAGATTTGCGGCAGAAAACCCTGCCCATCACGTTTGAAAAAAGGTTCGTTTTGCATGGCCCGAAATTGCCGAATTCCGAGCCTCTGTCGAGCTTAGAAAAACTGCGACAGATTACGCCGCACCCGGACCAGAACATCTTCGTCTGCCGGTGGTGGCACGAACACCTGCTCAGTGATGGTCTCAAACGCCTGCACATAAACGTCAGAGGTCGCCAAGATCATCTCCTGTGGGATCTCCGGGATCAGGTCGCTATAGGGATCGCAACGCGCGGTCACCCAACTGCGGACGAAGTCCTTATCGAAGCTCTCGGGCCGCTCACCGGCCTCAAACCGAGCTTGGTAACTCGACGCAATCCAATAGCGGCTGGAATCCGGCGTGTGGATTTCGTCGGCTAGGATCACCCGCCCATCGCTGTCCAACCCGAACTCATACTTAGTATCCACCAGGATCAGCCCGCGTTCAGCGGCAATCGCCTGGCCCCGCGCAAACAGCGCTAAGGCATAGCCCGACACGGTCTCCCACTGCTCGACCGTCAACAGGCCTTGATCGAGGATTTGCTTCGCGCTCAAGGGCTCGTCATGGCCGCCGTCAAACGCCTTGGAGGTCGGTGTAATGATCGGCGTTGCCAGTTTCTGATTGTCCCTTAGACCATTGGGAAAAGTCACCCCGTACATCTCCCGAACGCCCTTCTTGTAGAGCGTCAGGATCGAGGTGCCCGTGGTGCCGGCCAGATAGTCCCTGACCACAATCTCGACCGGCAAGATGTCCAGCCTGGTGCCCACCACCACATTCGGGTCGGGATAGCTCAGCACATGGTTGGGGCAAATGTCGGCGGTCTTGTCGAACCAGTACCGCGCGGTCTGGGTCAGGATTTGACCCTTCCAGGGGATCGCCGCCAAAAACCGGTCAAAGCCCGATAATCGGTCTGAAGCTACAATAATCCGCCGCCCGTCGGGCAGATCATAATTGTCCCGCACCTTGCCGTGATAGGGGTTGGGTAGCTCTGGTATATCCACCTGCGCCAAGACTGGCCGCACGCCCGCCTGCCTCATCGAGTCACCTTTGGAAGACTTGGTCAAGAAAGGCCTTTGCCGCGAAGACAAAGCCGTGTCCAGTTCGTATGATGGATGAACGCCTCAGGAGCCACCCCATGAACCGCCTCGCCTTTGCTGCAGCCATCACCTTGGCAACCGCCAACGCTGCCCCGGCCCTGGCCGATCTCGCCGTGGGTGCTAAGGCAACTGACTTCACCGCTCCGGCCTATCTGGCGGGCAAACCGTTTAACTTCAGCCTAGCCGAGGCCCGCAAGAAGGGGCCAGTGGTTCTTTACTTCTTCCCGTCAGCCTACACCAAGGGCTGCAATCTCGAAGCCCATCTGTTCTCAGAGGCTGCTGACGGCTTCAAGGCCCAGGGTGCCACCCTAATCGGGGTTACTTCCGGCAAACTAAAGGAACTAGCTGCCTTCTCGGCAGACACCGCGACCTGCGGCGGCAAGTTCCCCGTCGCTGCCGACCAAGACGCCAAGATCGCCAAGTCTTTTGACTCTCAGCTCAAGATGGCCGGCGTCGCCATGAACATGTCTAGCCGAACCTCCTACGTCATCGCCCCGGACGGCAAGGTCATCTCGACCTACAACAGTATGGGCGCAGACGGTCACGTCGATCAGACCATGACCAGCCTCAAGGCTTGGCGGGCGAAAAATCCGAAGAAGTAGTCAGAGCTTGCTCTCCGGGGGTTTTTCGCCTATCAGCCCCGCTCTTTACGGAAGGCGGTCTTGAGCATGGAACGCCAAAGGGACGGGACCATCCCGTTCGCCTCGCTCAAGATCCATCGGAAACGCCGGTTACCCGCCGACGCTGCCGCCGCCCTCCACATGGGAAGGACCACATGGCGCTCTACGAGCACGTTGTAATCTCGCGGCAGGATATCTCGCCGCAACAAGCAGAAGCCCTCAACGAACAGATCAAGGCGCTCATCGAAGAGCTCGGCGGCAATGTCGCCAAGATCGAATATTGGGGCCTTCGTAACCTCACCTACCGAGTCAAGAAGAACCGCAAGGGTCACTATTCCCTGCTGGCCATCGACGCACCCGCGCCCGCCGTCAAAGAGATGGAACGTCAGCTGTCCATCAATGAAGACGTGCTGCGCTACATGACCATCCGCGTCGAAGAGCTCGACCTGGAACTCAGCCCGGTGCTCGCCCGTCGCGACCGTGATCGTGAGCGCGAACCGCGCCGCGACGACATGTACTAAGAAAGGGAGGATCAGACATGACCGAAGAAACCTCCGAAGTTCCGTCCGCCGGTGGCGCACGCCGCCCGTTTTTCCGTCGTCGCAAGGTCTGCCCGTTCTCCGGAGCCGGTGCGCCCAAGATCGACTACAAGGACGTCAAACTCCTGCAGCGCTATATCTCCGAGCGCGGCAAGATTGTGCCGTCGCGGATCACCGCCGTCTCGGCCAAGAAGCAACGCGAACTGGCCAAGGCCATCAAGCGCGCCCGCTTCCTCGCCTTGCTGCCCTATGTCGTAAAGTAAGGGAGCCAGGCACATGAAAGTCATTCTCCTAGAACGCGTCGAGGGCAAAGGAGCCCTAGGCGACGTAATCACCGTCAAAGACGGTTACGCACGCAACTTCCTGCTGCCTCGCCACAAGGCGCTCCGCGCCAATGCTGGCAACATGAAGGTTTTCGACGTCCAGCGCGCCGAGATCGAAGCCCGCAACCAAAAGACCAAGGATCAGGCCGGCAAGGCGGGCGAAAAGCTCGACGGCACCTCGTACATCACCATCCGTCAAGCGGGCGAAAGTGGCCAGCTTTACGGTTCGGTGACCGGTCGCGAACTTGCCGACATTATCAATGCCGAGGGCGGCAAGGTCGAACGGGCGATGATCGTCCTGGACAAGCCCATCAAGACTTTGGGCCTCCACGAAGTCAAAGTGCGTCTGCATGCTGAAGTGTCCGTAACGGTGACCCTCAACATCGCCCGTAGCCAGGACGAGGCGGAGCGCCAAGCTCGCGGCGAAAACATCATCGACAGCCAGTTCGAAGAAGACCGTCTGGCCGCCGAAGAAGCTGCCAATGACATGAAGGCTGGCGGCGCCGGCAGCCATGAAGGCGATTACAGCGAATCCTAGGCGTCGCTTTAAGCTGAGATCTGAAAGGGCGTAGGGCTTCAACCCCGCGCCCTTTTTCTTTTCGGACCGAGATAGTCTATATTGCCGGCCGTTATCGGTGTGTTTCTGCGCACTGTTGCACATATGTCATTTCCGTGACGGCCGTGCAGGCCTACTTAGGAATTCGAACAGCGTTCGGGCCGGTGCTCGCGCTTCACGAGGAAATCCCTGCATGACCTACCGCCATGTTCTGTTGACGGCCGCTTCTG
>JANPNB010000573.1:0-2025 GCA_031427275.1 Alphaproteobacteria bacterium
CGATGATGCCGCCGTATCCGTCCGCGACATAAAGCGTGTTCGAGCCCGCAACAGGCGCGGTCAGCGCGGCTTTGCCTTTGACGGCATATCCAAACTGTTCTTGCGCGTCGGAGTTATCTCCCGCGCAATGCGAAGCCCACCCGGCCAAGTAATTCATCGAAACGAAGTCTTGCCCGCGATCGCCATCGAGGTTGATCGAGTCCTGAAACAGCGCCGACTTGAACGACGCCCGGGCGTTATCGTAGTCTTCGGATCGGAGATAGAGCAGCCCGCGATAGTAATAGGCCATTGCACGCTCATAAGGTTCGCCCTTGAACTCTTTTCGTGCTTCTTTTTTCCAAACCGACTTAGCTTGTTCAGCCGCCTTATTTTTTGAATAGACGGATTCGATTCGGGTCAAGGCACCGTCAAACGCCCTCTCGGCTACGCTCCATTCCCCGACTTCGATGGCCGCTAGTCCAAGCCTGCTGTAATTGAGCACGGCATTGCGCTCACCACCCAAATACAGTGTCTTGAATAGTGGCCTGAGAACCTCAGGCTTGGATTCGACAAATCCAACGAGTTCGCCCGGGTAAGGGCCTTCGCCATACTTTTTCTTTAAATCTTTAAGGACCTTGGCCTGCGCGCGCTCATCGCTCTTCTGTTGCTTTGCAATGTCGGCTGCGCTGAGCGCAACTTCCGTCGCGGAAGAAGCTGGTTGCTGCACCTGGGGTTCACTCGCTTCGACAGCGGCAGGACCCAGCAGTAGCAGCGGCAGCGCGTAAAGTTTGAAACGCTTCATAATTTGCCCCCTCAATTAGCGCCCGCATCGCAAGTTTTTCGCCGTTACTGGTTGACGACATCCTCGTCGCTGGCCCTCAGGATAACATAGGGCTCTCCGGTCCAGACCAATTCGCTCGTTTCCAGATCGAGCAGTTCGAAGATAATTTGCGTGCGCCGCTGGTACGTTCCGCTCTTGGTGCTGCGGGAATCAAGCGACGTAATTTTACCGATGAGCTGGTAGTCGGCACCGGCAATGGCACGGCGGGCCATCGTCCCGCCATCGGTCACGCCCTCGGACTTCAGGCTGCGCTCGCGATCGACCGCCATGAGGTTTTCGCGGTTGACGAACCGGAGCCTCCCATTCGCCGCACGGTTGAGCTGAACCCGTAACGAATCAGTGATCATCTCCCGGTCGATGCGCTGCGAACTTTGATTGCGGAAGAATTCGCCGTCGATCACGATTCGCGGTGCGGTCGGCCGACCGGCGATGTCGGGGCGGGTGAGCAGATCGCGGATCGTAAGGTCCGCCATCGACGCGATATCGCGGGACGCTATTCCCACCCCATCCACCCGACCTTGTTGTGTCGGATCAAGGTCTTGCACCCCGTATTTCGATTTCTGCGCAGGCGCCGTAACCGGCCACAACAGCAGTAAGGCAACGGCCAGCAGGCCCAAAATCCTGCTTTTAATACCGAACATATTGCCGCCCCCCCCAAATTCGCGGTTAACTAAAGCTGACTTACTCTTCCGACTGTGTCAAGTCGATGGAGGCAAATGTCGATTTCGCTCGAAAATTGGTTCATTCTTGGACCGGTTGACTTCGTATTGGAAATACTGTCGCCCCCTAGCCAGAGTCCGCTCTGTTTCCATCGCGATGCCGTCGGCTTGCTACCCCAACTTCGCCCGCAACACTTCATTGACCAGCCCCGGATTGCCTTTGCCCTGCATCGCTTTCATCGTCTGGCCGACGAAGAACCCGAACAGGGCTTCCTTGCCGCCGCGGTACTGGGCGACCTTGTCGGCGTTGGCGGCGAGGACGGCGTCGACCGCGGCCTCGATCGCGCCGGTGTCGCTGGTCTGGGTCAGGCCTTCGCGCGCGACGATGGCTGCGGCACTGTCTCCGCTTTCCAGCATCTTTTCGAGCACCTGCTTGGCGATCGAGCCGGAAATCGTGCCCTTGGCGACCAACCCCAGCAATTCGGCTCCGGCTGCGGGAGAAACCGGCGAATTTTCCAGGCTCTTGCCGAGCTTGTTGAGCGCGCC
>JANPNB010000574.1:0-8295 GCA_031427275.1 Alphaproteobacteria bacterium
GCAGACCGCGCCGCGTATTGAGCTGCGCGCGCCGCTGGAGGCGAGGGCGGCTTATCTGGTCATTGCCTATCGCGATGTGATTGAGAACCGCGAGGCCCTGGACGCGGCCTTTGCTCGCCTGCCAGTCTATCCAGGCCAGAAGCGGCTGGAGAACTGGCGGGGGATGGCCGATGCCGGGGAGTTTGAGGCGTTGGCGTCGGACCTGATGGAGCACCACTACGACCCGGCCTACCAAAGGTCAGCCCGCAAGGATGAGCGGGCGTGTCTGGCGGTGGTCGAACTGGTGGACCTGAGCGAGGCGGAGCAGGAGCGGTCGGTGGGCGTCGTGACCGAAATCTTAGAAGCCGAGTTCAGTGCGCAGGCTTGATATGATATTGATTTATGATATCGTATGAGCATGAATGGTCGTCACCGGCGAACGCTCGATCAGATCTTCGCGGAGCCGACGCCGGCTAGTTTGCGATGGAATGAGATTGAGGCACTGTTCAGGGCGTTAGATGCAGAAATCAGCGAGGGCGCTGGTAGCCGAGTGCGGGTGGCTTTGGCTGGAGTTCGAGCCGTCTTCCATCGCCCGCATCCTAATCCCGACACCAAACGCAGTAGCGTGCGGGCGGTTCGAGAGTTTCTGATCGTGGCCGGTATTCGACCGGGAGAGGAGTGAATCATGTTGGAATACAAGGGATACGCCGGAACCGTTGAAGCTGACGATGGGGCCTTTGTCGGTCAGGTTGTGGGTTTGCGCGACGTGGTCACCTTCGAGGGCGATAGCTTTGCTCAGGTGGAGGCTGCCTTCCGTGAGAGCATTGATGACTATTTGGCCTTCTGTGCAGAGCGGGGCGAAGCCCCAGATCGCCCCTATAGCGGTAAGGTTCCCCTTCGTCTCGATCCTGAAATTCATCGTCGAGCGGCGGTGCGCGCCCTGGCCGAAGGGGTGAGCTTGAACGCTTGGATTTCACGGCGGATTGAAGCTGTGGCTTGAGGGGGTCAAACGGTGTTGCGGTGACCGCTATGGTGGCCGAGCAATTCCTGTTGAAGTCAACCTATGATCGGGTGAATGTCCCGGACAATCCTGGAGATTGATCCATGCCGTCCAATGTCCGCAGACTGAACTTTCGCGATCACGACTGGCGCAATTCGATCCTATTCCTCGCCGGGCCCGCACTCGTGACTTTCATTGTGGCCTTGGTGTTTCGGTTCAACCCTTGGCCAGTTCCCATTCCTGCTCAGGGACAAATTCTCCAACTCATCCCGGTAGGGTTCATTCTAGGTCTGGGTTGTATTGGCGTAACCCTTTCCCCTCTAGTAGGGTTGCCGGGAGCGCCAGCATTGGCCGATCTGGCGCGTTGGCGCAGTGTTCTGATCGCATCCTTGGTCCCCGGGTTTGTGTTCGGGGCCACTTTATTCTGGCTCGACGCGACTTTCGGTATCGCCAGCAGTGCCGTTGCAAATCTAGGCGCTACCTGGGTGAACCTACCTCTGCCCCAGTCTTTGGGGCATTTTGCTGCGGCCGCCGTACTAGTTGAGTGCGTCTACCGGCTCATCCCAATTCCGATCTTCACTTGGCTTGTCAGTAGGGTTGGATTTCGTGGTCGCTTTGAATCCCCGACGTTTTGGGCGCTGGCAATTCTGACATCTCTCGTCGAGCCGGTTAGTCAGTTGGGTTTGAAGGTGGGGCTGATCAGTGCGGCCCTTGCCTCACTGATAGTGCTTACGTTCGCCGCGAACCTGTTCGAAGCTCGTCACCTCAGACGACATGGTTGGCCAGCACCAATCTTGTTCAGGCTGAGCTTCTATGCCGTTTGGCACTGTTTTGGCCCCTATTTGTTGTCACCAAGTTCAATTCTGTATCCTGGTCAGCATTGACGGTAGGGCGGTGGCTTTGGGGAGCTATGGTGACATTGAAGCCAACCCTATTCCCCCACCTGTGCCAACATTTCCCGCTTTCCCTTGACGCCAAGCCCCTGCGGCGCGACTCTACGTTCCAAAGTTCAACAAACCTAAGGGAGGCCGCTATGGCCGATGGCTCACTTGCTGGTGTGATTTCGCTCAAGGGCAAGGTCAGTGAAGAGGAGTGGCATGCCCGCACCGAGTTGGCGGCGCTCTACCGTCTGGTGGCGCTGCATGGGTGGGATGACATGATCTACACTCATATTTCGGCGCGCATTCCGGGGCCGGGCCATGAGTTTCTGATCAACCCTTACGGCATGCTGTTTGAGGAAATCACGGCGTCGTCGCTGGTGAAGATCGATCTGGAGGGCAATATTCTTCAGGACACGCCTTACATGATCAATCCGGCAGGGTTCACGATTCACTCGGCGATCCACGATGCCCGGGAAGACGCCAAGTACGTCATGCACCTGCACAGCGACCAGGGCGTCGCCGTGGCGGCCCAGAAAGAGGGTCTGTTGCCGATATCGCAGCACGCGCTGATCGTACTGCCGATGCTGGCCTATCATGACTATGAGGGTATTGCGCTTAACCTCGACGAACGCGAGCGCCTGGTGGCAGATATCGGCGACAAGACCGTGATGTTGCTGCGCAATCACGGCACACTCTCGGTCGGCGAGAGCGCGGCCGATTGCTGGACCCGGATGTTCTATCTTGAACGCGCTTGCAAGCAGCAGATCATGGCGCTGTCGGGTGGTCGTGAGAACGTGCTGATGGCCCCGGATGCGGCGGTCGCCGAGGTGCGTTCGCAGATGTCGCGCGGCATCGGCGGCAAGCTGGGCTGGCCGGCCAATCTGCGGAAGTTGCACCGCGAGATGCCGGGCTACGACGCTTAGGCACTAGCCGTCACACAAACCACTGCAACGGGCGCTCGTGAGGGTGCCCGCTTTGCGTTCTGTGCTGAGCAATTTGCGACGGAGGGCGTCCATTTCGTCGTTTGAGGCGTATAGCCATCGAACTGTCACTGGACGAAGTCTATTTTTGAGCCGTAACAGCGCTGGAAATTAATCTTGGGATCGCGTCTATTTCGACGCGGTGGAGCAGCTGAGTTTGTTCAGACGACATTTCTTTTTGATCGGCGCGCTAATCCTTCTGCTGATCATGGTGCTCGTCGGCGGATTGAAGTTGGCTGCGGGTAAGTCCGACAAAGGTGGTCCGGGCACGGGCGCAGCAGCGGCTCAACAGGGGGGTGGCCGTCCTGGGGGCGGTCGCGGTGGACCATCACCGGTCAGTGTGGTGCTCGTTGAACGCCACAGTTTCACCGACACTTTGGACCTGCTTGGTGTGGCCAAGGGCCGCCAGTCCGTGACCCTATCAGCTGCGGCCACTCAACTTGTCAGCCGCGTGCGATTCACACCGGGGGGCGCCGTATCCCAGGGTCAGGTTCTCGTCGAATTGAAGTCCGCCGAGCAGGACGCGGGCATGGCTCAGGCCCAAGCGCGGGCTGTTCAAGCAGACCGTGCCCTGCAGAGATGGAAGACCCTGGCTGACCAGGGTTATGCCTCCAAAGCGGCCGTTGACCAGTATGAGGCGGCATCGCTGTCGGCCAGGGCCGATGTGTCGGCCGCCGCCGCGCGCCAAGGCGATCGCACGATCCGCGCCCCGTTTTCTGGGGTTGTCGGCCTGAGCGACATCGCGCCGGGATCGGTGATCAACCCGGGTGCCGCGATCGTCACGCTGGATGATGTCAGCGTCATTCGCGTCGATTTTCAAGTGCCTGACAGGTTCCTTTCAGCGGTCCGAGAAGGACAGGCGATCTCGGCCGGCGTGGATGCCTATCCAGGGCCTCCAATCCAAGGCCGTGTCGTCAAACTGGACACCCGGGTCGACGAGCGCACCCGCGCCTTGACAGTTCGCGCAGAGTTTCCCAACCCCGGTCGGCGGATCAAGCCCGGCATGATGATGCGGGTCGCCCTGGCGCAAGGATCTCGCGAAGGCTTGGCTGTTCCGGAGAGCGCGGTTTCTGTGCAAGGCGATTATGCCTTCGTCTATGGCTTGAAGGCGCAAGGGCCGAAAACCATGGCCGAGCGCCGTCCGGTTGTCACCGGGCTGCGCCAAGCCGGATGGGTCGAGATCAAGGACGGCCTAGCGCTTGGCGACAGGGTGATTGCCGATGGCTTGAACAAGGTCCAACCGGGCCAGCCGGTTCGCGTGGCCGGCGCGGGCGGTAAGCCTCGACGATGACACTCTCAGACCTTTCGGTTCGCCGACCAGTCTTTGCCGCCGTTGCTGCAATCATTCTCTGCGTCGTGGGTATTGCGGCCTTTGGCACCCTGTCCGTGCGAGAATTGCCGAGTGTCGATCCCCCGGTCGTCAGCGTTTCGACCACATATCGCGGGGCTTCCGCCGAGGTAATCGAGGAGCGGATCACCGAGGTGATTGGGCGCCAGGTTGCCGGTATCCAGGGAATTGATCGGGTCAATTCAAACTCCCGCGACGGGGTGTCGCGCGTGAATATCTCCTTCACGTTGGACCGCGATCTTGATGCTGCGGCCAATGATGTGCGTGATGCCGTTAGCCGCGTGGCGTCGCAATTGCCGCTGCAAGCCGATCCGCCGCAGATATCCAAAGCCAATGCTGATGGTTCGCCCATCATGTTCATCAGCTTTGCATCGACCAAGCTGAACCGGCTGCAACTAACCGACTATGCCAATCGCTATTTGGTTGAACGTCTATCGACGGTTCCGGGCGTGGCCCAGGTCAGCCTCGGCGGCGCGCAGCTCTATTCGATGCGTATCTGGCTGGACCCGCAGGCGATGGCGGCACGCGGCATCACCGTCGATGATGTCGAGACCGCGCTAAACGCTCAGAATCTCGAGCTTCCCGCCGGGGCGCTGGAGGCTCCCACCAAGGACTTCACGATACGGGTGGCACGTGGCTATTCGACGCCTGAGCAGTTTTCGAAACTGCCCTTGATTGGGGTGGGGCGATCCACAGCCAGCGCGAACCTACCCGGTTCCACAGGCACCACGGCGTCATCCGGCGGGGCGGCAACGCTGGGCTCAAATAGTCTCAATGCCTATGTGACGCGCCTGGGCGACATTGCGCGCATAGAGGAGGGGCCAGACGAGCATCGTCGCATGTTCCGCTCCAACGGCGCTGATCAGGTTGGGTTGGCCGTCACGCGGCAATCCCAGGCCAATGATCTGGAGATATCTGAGGGGGTGCGAAGCCAGTTGGCGGAGATCAGCAAATCTCTACCCGCCGGTACGACTCTGCAAGTCGCCGTCGACTATACGGCGTTCACCAAGCACGCGATCCAGGAGGTTTGGATTACCATGGCCATGTCCTTGGGCTTGGTCGCGTTGGTCAATTTCCTATTTTTGGGCACCTGGCGGGCAGCCTTGATCCCGTCAATCGTCGCCCCGATCTGCATTCTGGCGACCTTCATCGTGCTGGCCCCATTGGGGTTCTCAATCAATCTGTTGACCTTGCTGGCCTTGGTCTTGGCGATTGGTCTGGTGGTGGATGATGCCATCGTTGTGGTCGAGAATATCCAACGCAGGGTCGACGAGGGTGAGCCCCCGGTGGTGGCGGCTGAACGCGGTGCGCGGCAGGTGTTCTTCGCGGTGGTGGCGACCACACTGGTGCTGATCTCGGTCTTTGCCCCGTTGATGTTCATGCCCGGCTACATCGGCCGCCTATTCGTGGAACTGGCGACAGCGATTACGGCGGCAGTCGCGTTCTCGGCCCTCCTGGCGCTGAGCCTGTCCCCGATGCTAGCGTCCAAGTTGCTTCGCCCTGCCAAGGGCCAGGGCGTTTTGGCGCGGTCGGTGGATGTGGCCATGACCCGCTTACGGCTTTCCTATCATGCGTCGCTGGAAGCCTTGCTAGGCCGGAAGTCTGTGGACGTTTTAGCGAGCTGGTTGGTCGTCCTGATGGCCGTGGCGGCGCTGGGTCTGTTCCAACTCTTACCCAAGGAATTGGTCCCCACGGAGGACCGCGGCCGCGTGGACTTGTCCATTCAGGCACCGGAGGGCGCTGGCTATGATTACACGTTGCCGGTGGCCGACAAGGTCGAGGCGCGGCTGAAAGCCCTCATCGATGACAAGGTCATTGAGCGCTACATCATTGGCGTGCCGAGGTTCGGCCAAAACCAGTTCAACTCCGGCTATGGCAATATGTCCCTGTCAGAACAGGGCAAACACAAGATCAAGTCGCAGGATCTCGCCGCCAAACTCAACAAGGAGTTCTCATCGATTACGGCGGCGCGGGTCATCGCGTCGGTGCGTCCGAGTCTACAACGGGGCGGCGGCGGCGGTGGGGGGAGTGGCTTGGAGCTTATCGTGCTTGGCGACGAATACCCCGAGATTGAGGCGGCCGTTCAGCCCCTCCTAGCAGCGGCCCTGGCCAACCCGAACATGGCTCGCCCAAGGTTGGACTACGAACCGACGTCACCGCGTCTTTTGGTCGATCTGGATCGGGACCGTGCCGCGACGCTGGGGGTTTCGGCACAGTCTGTTGGTCGTGCTCTTGAGACCATGTTCGGATCGCGGAAGGTCACCTCCTACATCAAGGACGGTCAGGAGTATGACGTCATCTTGCAAACCGACCGCGCCAAACGGATGACAGAAGAGGACTTGAAGACGCTCTATGTTAGGTCGTCAAACGGCGTGTCCGTTCCACTATCCTCGGTAGTGACGACTCGCGTTCGGGGCGATACGCCAGATCGTGCGCGGGTCGATCGTTTGCGATCCATCTCCCTCTCCATGCAGCTGAATCCCGGTTACACGGTGGGTCAGGCGGTGAGCGACCTAAAGGCCGAGGTCGCCAAGCAGCCCGGGCTAACCGTCAAATGGGGTGGTGCGGCGCGTGACTATCTGGAAGCCGGCGGGTCGCTGAACCTTGCGTTTGGTATGGCGTTGATCCTGGTTTTCCTCGTGCTGGCGGCGCAGTTCGAAAGCTGGATCCACCCGGCGGTGATCATGCTGACCGTGCCGGTGGCGGCGCTGGGGGGCTTGTTCGGCTTGCTGATCGCAGGCTCAACACTGAACACTTACAGCCAAATTGGCTTGATAATATTGGTGGGTATTGCCGCCAAGAATGGGATCTTGATTGTCGAGTTTGCCAACCAATTGCGCGATGAGGGGTTGTCAGTGCGCGAGGCGGTGATCGAGAGCGCAACGCTGCGCCTGCGACCGATCATCATGACCTCAATCTCGGCCGCAGCAGGTGCCATTCCGCTGATCGTTTGGGGCGGAGCGGGGGGCGAGAGCCGCAAAACCATCGGCGTGGTGATCTTCTTTGGGGCGATCTTCTCGACCCTGCTGACGCTGTTTATTGTGCCGATTTTCTACAACCTATTGGCCCGCTACGCGAAGTCGCCCAAGGCAACAGCTCGGCGAATCGAGGCCTTTGAGGCGGCAGAGCAAGCTCGCCTAACCACGCCGGGCACGTAGTTACTTCGCTGGGCTGGTTTCGGACTTGAGATAGGCGATCACGTCGATACGGTCCTTGAGGGACTTGATCCCGACGAAGGACATCTTGGTTCCGAGGATCAGTTCCTTGGGATCGGTGATCCACCTGTCCATGGTGGCGGCGTCCCAGGTGATCGTTGAGGCTTTCATGGGGTCGGAATAGTTGAAACCCGCGACAGTGGCGGCCTTGCGCCCGAACACGCCCCATAGATTGGGGCCAGTCATCGACGCGCCGCCTTGGACAAGGGTGTGGCAGGACTTGCAAATCAGGAACACTTTCTTGCCGTTTGCAATGTCGCCAGTGTTGTAGGGGGCTGGCAAATCGGCGACGAGGGCGGCCTTCTGGACGTCGGTAAGTTCGACCGGAGCTGAGGTTGGCGGCGTCGCGGCGGACTGACTGTCATTGGCTTTGCTGCAGGCGGTTAGGGCTGCGCCGGTGATCAACATTGCAGCGAAAATGGAACGAGCGCGGCTCATGGGTAACTCCAGGGACAATCAACGCCTGTTCCTAGCGGAGACGATGCGATTGGCAAACCGGGGGTCACCGCCTGGCGCGTTTTTCCTTCTGGATGACTTCGTCCAGGGCCTGGAGGAACCGAGAGCGGTCATTGCGGTCAAAGGGCTTGGGGCCGCCCAGTATGTCGCCGGTGGACCGCAGTTGCTCCATCAAGGCCCGCCCGGCAATGGCTGAGCCGATAGAGTTTTCGGTGAATAGCTTGCCGTTGGGGGCGATCGCGTGGCCGCCTGCTGTCAGAACCCGCTCTGCCAGGGGAATGTCATTGGTGATGGCCACGTCACCGGGAGCCACATGTTCGGCGATCCAGTCATCGGCCACATCAGGCCCGGCATCGACAATTATGCGTTCTATCATTGGCGATTTGGGAATCTGCATGAAGGCATTGGAGACCACCCAGGTCTTCAGGCCATAGCG